>NZ_RZSX01000034.1:0-15900 GCF_004023105.1 Mesorhizobium sp. M5C.F.Ca.IN.020.32.2.1
GTGCTGTTTCGGTGACGCCGTAGCCTTCGAGGATGCGGACACCGAACTTCTCCATATAGGTCATGCGCGTCGACGGCTTCACCGGTTCAGCGCCGGCAAAGCAATAGCGTATCGAGCGGAAGTCGTAGGGATGCGCGGTTCTCGCATAGCCGGCGAGGAAGGTATCGGTGCCGAAGATGATCGTCGCGTTCGAGGAATAGATCAGTTCCGGCACGATGCGGTAGTGCAGCGGCGACGGGTAGAAAAAGACCGGCACGCCCGAGATCAGCGGCAGCACGGTGCCCGCAGTCATGCCGAACGAGTGGAAGATCGGCAGCACGTTGAACACCTTGTCGCCCGAATGGAAGTCGATGCGCGAGGCGGCCTGGGCGGCGTTGGCCAGGATGTTGCGGTGGGTCAGCACGACGCCCTTGGGCGTCCCTTCCGAACCCGAGGTGAACAGGATCACCGCCGGATCGTCGGGCTTTCGGGCAACGCGCGGCGTGCTCTTGCGCAGCAGTCCGAGTAGTTTGTCCTTGAGGTCGATGGTGGCGCGCAGATCGTCGAGCCAGACGATATCGACCGAGCCGCCGAGTTCCTCGACCACCGGGCCGAGCTTTGCCTGTTCGACAAACGCGCGAGACGTAAGGACCGTCCGCACCTCCGCGGCCTTGCAGGCCGACAGGATGTTGGCCGCACCGGCGGTGAAGTTCATCATTGCAGGGACCTTGCCGGCCGACATGACGCCGAGCAGAGCGGCGCAGGCGCCGTTGGCGTTGGGCAGCATGATGCCGAGCGTCTGCTGGCCGGCATAGAGGTGCTCGAACTTCTCGCCGAGCACGGCGGCAGCCGTCAACAGCTTGCCGTAGCTCAGCGAGCCGGTGACCGGGTCCTCGACGGCGAGCTCTCTCATGCCGCGTTCGTTTGCCGTCTGGATGACCTTTTCCAGCACCGTCCTGTCGATGTCCTGGGTGCGGAAGACGAGATCCGACATCACCTGATAGAGGGCGGAGCCTGCCGCGGCGCGGCGCTTGCGGCCCTTCAGTTCTTGCGGCACTTCGAGCTTGACCGGCTCCAGGATGGTCACCTTGACCTTCGGGAACAGCCGGCGGCGCACATGCTGCGAGGTCAGCCGCGAAAAGTAGCTCTTTTCCAGCCCGTCGATGCGCACCGGCACGACCATCGAGCCGGTCTTGTCTGCCACCATGGCGGCGCCGTCATAGACCTTCATCAGGCCGCCGGTGACGGTGATGCGCCCTTCCGGGAAGATGACCAGCGGGTCGCCGCCCTGCACGATCTTGATCAGCGTGCGGGTCGACATCGGCTTGGCCGGATTGAGAGGCAATGCCCGGGCGAGTTTCATGAACGGCTTCATCCACCAAGCCTGCGCGATGGTGTAGTCGATCGCAAAGACGGGTTCCTCATCTGTCAGCGTCAGGGCCAGCGGGCCGTCGAGGAAGCTGACATGGTTGAGCGCCAGGATGGGTGCGACGCCGGCCCTCTTGAGGTTGTCCATGCCCTCGACTTCCAGGCGATGGAAGGCGCGGAACAGGATGGAGACGAAATCGCGGAAAGCGTTGGTCGGCAGGAATTTCAGCATCAGCCATGCGGCGACGGCATTGGCCGCGGCGAGACCGAACAGGATAACGCCAAGGGAGACGCCGGTTGCCTGGATCACCGCGACGAGCAGTCCGCCCACCGTCATAAAGCCTGCATTGACGATACTGACCGCGGCGACGACGCGGGCGCGGCGTGCTTCAGGCGACCAGGCCTGCACAGCGGCAAAGGTCGGCACCACCAGGAAGGCGCTGGCAATCGCCATGCCGGCGAGGTCGATGGCAACACGGAAGGTGTACTGTCCGGCAAAGAAGAGGCCAAGAGTTTCGGCGCCCGGCGAAGGCTGCATGCTCCAGATGGTCCAGGCCAGGTCGAGGCCGAACAGCACCAGCAGCGCCGTGCCGACTGGTGCCGGCAAGAGCACGATACGCCCCTGCGACATCCACGCGGCGATTGCCGAGCCGATGGCAATCGAGACGGCGAAGACCCCGAGGTAGACGGTAACCGCCATCTCATTGCCGCCCAGCGAATCCTTGACCAATGTTGGCAGGATCGAAAGCACGATGGCGCCGATCAGCCAGAACCACGACGTCATCAGGCCGGCGCGCCAGATCCGCTTGTCGTCACGCAATCCGTTGACCTGACGCCAGGTCGAGCGAAAGATGTTCCTGTCGATGACAAGGTCGGGCGCCGCCGAGCCGGTGCGGGGAATGTAGCGGCTGACAAACCAGCAAGCGATGGCGAGGATCATCATGATCGGCCC
The DNA here is from genome assembly GCF_004023105.1 of Mesorhizobium sp. M5C.F.Ca.IN.020.32.2.1. Classification (NCBI taxonomy): domain Bacteria; kingdom Pseudomonadati; phylum Pseudomonadota; class Alphaproteobacteria; order Hyphomicrobiales; family Phyllobacteriaceae; genus Mesorhizobium; species Mesorhizobium sp. M5C.F.Ca.IN.020.32.2.1. The sequence continues at coordinate 2,300 of NZ_RZSX01000034.1, forward strand.
GAAGACCGCGACGCCTATGCCGTCGGCCGAGACGAGGCCGCCAGCAATGGTGCCGACGAGGATGGCGGCGAAGGTTGCCGATTCGATCCAGGCATTGGCGCGCGGCAATTCCTTGCGCTCGAGATGATCCGGCAGGATGCCGTATTTGATCGGTCCGAACAGCGCCGAGATGATGCCGAACATGAGTAGCGCCGTCATCAGTACCGGGATCGACGACAGTGCGATACCGACGACGGCGACGGCAGCCGCGGCAATCTCGGTGAATTTCAGCCGGCGGGCGATGAGAGCCTTGTCGAAGCGGTCGGCGATCTCGCCGCCAAGCGCCGACAAAAGCAGGAAGGGGGCCATGAAGACGGCGCCCGCCAGGGTGACCAATGACGCCGCCTGGTCCGCCGCCAGCGTGAATAGAATAAGGAACACCAGCGTGTTCTTAAGGAAATTATCGTTGAAGGCGGACAGGAACTGCGTCCAGAAGAGAGGCGCAAAGCGCCGTGACCTCATCAGATGGCTGTTGCTCCGATTGATCGAGGCGATTTCCATAGCGGCGACTTCCATTGGGCAAGACCGATGCATCTGTCTTGCGCGGTTTGAGCCTTGTTGTAGCGGGAACGCGGTTACACTTCGTTACTGCGGCTGACCTCCATCAGCAGCTTTTCGGTCTTGGCGTCTTCCAGCCGGTTGATGAAACGGCTTGCCTCTTCCGAGTCAGGCAGCGTCTTGGTGATGGTGATCGAGGTATGCACGAGCATGATTGCGGCCATGGCGTAAAACCCCTTGGCAGCGAAGCTTGCCTCCATGAAGTAGATGCCGCCAGCCATCATCGTGGCGGCAACGGCGAACTGGGCTTGGTGAATGTATTCCAGGGGCTTCAGTCCTTTGGGGAATAGGTGTTGGCGGACATCGGTATAATCCTTTTGTTTCAGGGTTAGGTTGGGTCGGTGGCGGGCTGTTTCAGGCCGGATACAATCAGGCTGGTTTGCCAATCCTGCTGGCCAGTCGATCGAGCACAGCGTCGGCACTGCTCTTCAGCGGCGTGCCGCATCCGGCGGCGGCGAGTTCGCTAACAGCGGCGGGGTCGCCCGACTGTTCCATCTCGGCCGTAGCGGCGGCGGTGACGTCGATCTGCTTTTGCCTACTGCGCAGGCGCAACAGCGTCTCCTCTGCATCTTTGAGCGACGACAGCTGGGTGGTGTTGCCGCGGCCAGCTTGCGCTGGCCGCGCGGTGTTCGGAGGTTTCGTAGAGCGAAGGTTAATGACGACAAAACGGGACGCCGGGCGCAAGGATCGGAAGGGCAGGCTGATCAAGGCGGCGCAGTCGCATATCCGGCTCGGGTCTCGCCGGCTTGCGTGCGCGTGACATCACGGCCGATGCCGGCTGCGCGCTGGGCGCGCTCTATACCGCCTTCGCCGACCTGGACAAGCTCATCCTGCACGTTAATTCGGCAACGCTCGCCAGGCTCGGAGCGGGCAAGAGGCGACGGGCGAGCCGAGGGCAAGGGTGGAGGCGGTGGCTAAGGAGTATCTGCGCATTGCGCGCGACAATCGCATGAATGGAATGCGCCGTTCGAACACCGCATAGCGCCGGGCCTGCCGGTGCCCGAATGGCACCTGGCCGAACATGCGGTCCTCATCCAGCATCTGGTCGAGCCGCTCGCCATGCTGCTTCCGACGCTGACACGCCGCACCTCCTGGTGTTCGCGCGCACGCTGTTTTCCGCGGTGCATGGCGTCGTCGTCATTCCTTCGAAGACCGGTTCATCGGACTGGCGCCATCGATGTCGAAAACGAACTGCTGATTTTGTCGACACCCTCGTGGCCGGCCTCAAAAGTGCGAGTTGAACAGTCGGGTTGGCCGTGAACCGCGGAAACCGGATTTAACGACCTTCAGGCCCTTGGGTGAACTTCGTATCGGCCCCAATAGGACTGCATCTGAGTAGTCGCGCCGTTAGTTGCGACGGGTGCCAAGGGCCGTACCTGACTCTATGTTCCCTTCACGATCCTAGGCTTAATCGGTCGGCGGGATTGAGCCGCGCTCTCGCGCGCCATGGCCAACCGCTTCTCGTCTTCGATGGCGCGATCGACTGCTTCGATTTCCTCTTGGAGCACCTTCAGCTCGGCTCCGTAGCTGGAGCCGTCGCTGTCCCCGATCTGAAAGCCACTTGCCCGCATAGCGTCCCGAGTGTGGTGCACGTTACGGACTCCTTCGCGTCGAGTCGCGACCAGGATTTCCCTGAACTCTTCAAGACGTTCAACGTGATTGCGAGGCATTTGCGTTCTCCTATTTCGTCGTCGTCGTCGCTGACGGCGTTTCAGCACGGCAAAAACTTACGGCGCATAAGGTTTAAGCGACTCTAAAAGATACGCTCGACAGAGCATGAATGCGGAAGCTCAAATTTGAACGTCTCGAAACAGCGTGGAGCGCGGAAGCCGGAAAATTGGCTTGCGTCTGCGGCTCGGCGCGGTTGCCGGTCAACCCGGTTGCCGATTCTGGATCGCGAGGATCCGTTTCTGAGCGCACAACGACGCATGGTCTGCACAGCCTGTGCGATTGGGGAATCGGCGCTTGGCCTTCCAAAGGCCGCTTCCAGAGCTCGCCTCCGAAGTTCAGTTACGGCGAGCCTTGAGCGCACGTGCGAGGAGCCGGGTGTCATTTAGCTGGATCACGCACGTCTCGAACTCTTTGGTCGGGCCGTGCCAGCGCAGCTCTTCGACGTTATCGAACAGCTGAGCGTCCGTGCGCAGCGTCGCCAGATTTTTGAACAAAAGCGCGAGCTCTCTACGCTTGCCGAGGGCTTCAGGCGGAAAGCTTTCAAGAGGGCCGTATCGGCCAAGCAGCCGGGCGGCTGACACCAGGCCGATGCCTTCGAGACCGGGGTAGCCATCGGCGTTATCGCCCACGAGCGCGAGGAAATCTGGAATCAAGGCCGGTTCAACTCCGAACTTCTCGCGTACGCCGGCGGCATCGCGAATTTTCTGGGTCCTGCGGTCTACCTGGACCACATGGTCACCGCGCACACACTGCGCGAGATCCTTGTCCGGCGTCCAGATGCACACCTTCTGCACGCGATCATCGGCAGCCGCGCTGTATGCCGCGGATGCCAGCGCGTCGTCGGCTTCCAGCTCGGTCATCGGCCAGACCGCCACGCCCATCGCCGCCAGGGCTCTCTCGAGGGCGTGAAACTGCGCGAACAATCTCGGCTCGATGCCATCCCCGGTCTTGTAGGCGGGCCAGAGCTGATTTCTGAACGATTCGACTACATGATCGGTAGCCACCCCAATGTGTGTGGCGCCATTCTCGATCATCTCCAACACCGTGTTCAGCACGCCGACAACGGCGCCAAACGGCTTGTCTTGGCCGTTGTTGAACCGGCGTTGGCCATAGAAGTGGCGAAACAATTCGTATGTGCCGTCTACTAAATGAACGATCATCGCGATCCTCGAAGAAACAGCATCCGGCCCGGTCTGCAAAGCTAGACCGCTTACCTTCCAGTCGCAGGCGGATACTTCTTTCTCCGCTTACTCGCTTTTGCAACAGGGGACGTTTGGTTCGCGGGAGTATCCCTTCTTCCAAACCCAGCGAAAAACGGTTTGCGATGCTGTCGCAACTTGCGCGCGCAGGACGGAAATGGCGACCGTTAGACGCTCCGATAGAACCGGTCGATCCTTCGAAGGAGGTGGTCCTTGGGAACATTATCGTCGAGGCAGAAATCGTAGAACAACTGCGCCGGTGCCACCTTCGATCCCATCATCGTCCATTCCTCCAGAATCAAAAGCTGGATGAATCACGACACCGCAAGCCGCCGCCGCCCGAAGGGCATCCTCGAGGCCGGTTTGCATCGTTGTCCAGACGCCAGCAACGCCCGCAGCCTTGTTTCTCTTTCCGCCGACTTCGCAAAGACCCGACCGGTCGCGCCCGCATCTCGCCATCAGCGAAATCGAATGCCGCCGCGGCGGCCTCGACTATCCATCATGGCTGATCCTGGACGAATGGCACCGGGGCTGGCCAAACAGGAAGTTGGAACGCTTCTTCACGCTGTCTTAGGCGATATAGCCACCCGCAGTGCTGCGAAACTTGCAGAATAGAATCGGCTCAGGACGAGGGATTGCCGCGTAGAGACAGGATGCGCAGCATTCAAAGACTGCGATGGTGAAATTCTGGCTGAGGGAACGGAGCTGGCTTCCAACCTTCTCCATTCCCGCTGACCAGATTAGGCGGCATCTCACCCGCGGCATGGCCAAGGCGTCTTCGCCGACCGAAGCCGATAAGCCTAGCCCGCCTTCCGAAACGGCTGAGAGCCGCGAGAGAGGATGAGATCGAGTTCGGCTTCGTCCTCGATGCCGGCCTGGAACAATGATATTAGCTCAGATGCTGCGCCATGGGCCATGGTCGATGCCATGCTGCACTGGGTGGCTGTGCAATGCCGGATAAATACCCGTTGCAGCATTTCGAGGTCATTAGGGTAAATGGCGATGTCTGCTGGGTGACGCATAGGCATGCGGTATCCTCGGAGAGCCAACGCCCTCATTCAGAAGCTCAGGGGTGGCTGCTGACTACGTTCTATCGCACCCTACGCCGTAGCCGTCATTTAACAATGATATACCGGCCGGGGTTGTACCGGCCGCGGCTACTAGCCTCGGAAGGGCCGCCGTCACTCGGGCGAGGACGTTCGCCATCCGTCGAGTCTGCAGGTCCGGGTGAGCGGTTTTCCGGCGCTGCTGCGCTAACCATGGCGCCAGTCTATGCGCACAGCGCACATTCGCGAAGCAGGCGCGGCAGACGGACTTTGCGGTTGGAGATGCTCAGTTCAGCCTCAACGGCATCGGGCGGCGGCAATCTGAATGCACGATGATGCGCGTTCATGCAACCACCGCCATGCCTTCGCGTTTAACCGCCTTCAATCCTGGCGAGCGATAGAAATGACGGCGTTCATCCCGATTACAATTTACCTGAATCACAAGCCGGTGGTGGTCGCGTCGATAGCCGACGCTAAGACAGCGCTTTAGCAACCGTGGCCAGTCATGGGCAAGCCATCCCGACTTGAAGCAATCCGAATGGTTGACGAATGCCTGGCCGGACACTGCAGCCTACACGCTGCGATCGCTGCCTTCCAGACGGCCGCAACTGAACAGCGGCTTCTTAAGCGAAAGCCTCCAAGCATAGGCCTGAAGAAATTTGACCGGGTTGCTGAAGACCTGATGTGAGGTCATGCCGCCCTCGCCATCTTGAACAGCTGACATGCCTCGCCCGCCATCCCCTGTGCCGACCGCTTGCGCGGCGTCCAGGCTCGGTAACACTCGGGCCAAGCGTCGCCTTGGGCCCTCAACGTCCAACTTATCGTCCTAGAGCGGTTCATCGTTTCACGGAAATGCCGAACCGCTCTATCTCTATGTTTTTGCGCAATTCCGGACGGGAAACCGTTTAGCACTTTTCCTGGAATTGCCCTAAACGTTAACGCGAATAGCCTGAGCTTCCGTTTCGACCTCGCGCTTCAGTGCTGCCTCGTGCGTTTCTTGATGTAGGATACCGAGGGACATGCCTTTCAACCACCGCGGCCCTCAGCGGCTGCGCTACGCGCTCAAGCGAAACCGTGTGACGTCGATGGCCGCGGCCATCAACGTCTGCGTGTAGGTAGCTTGCGGATTGCTGAAGATCGCCTCGGTCGGCCCTTCCTCAACGATCTTACCCTGCTTCATGACGATGATGTAGTCGGCCATGGCGCGCACGACAGCGAGGTCATGGCTTATGAACAGATACGACAGTTCATGGTCGGCCTGCAGCTTGCGCAGCAGTTCAACGATCTGCTTCTGGACGGAGCGGTCGAGTGCCGAGGTCGGCTCGTCGAGGACAACCACCTTGGGCTTGAGAATCATCGCCCGCGCGATGGCGATGCGTTGGCGCTGGCCGCCGGAGAATTCGTGCGGGTAGCGATTGCGCGCATTCGGATCAAGCCCGACCTCGCGCAAGGCCTCGACTGCGCGCAGATCGCGTTGCCTGCCCGACAGGGTCGGCTCATGCACCAGAAGTCCTTCGGTGATGACCTGGCCAACGGTCATGCGCGGCGACAACGAACCGAACGGGTCCTGGAAGACCAGCTGCAACTCACGCCGCAGCGGCCGCATGGCCCGGCGGTCGGTGGCGGAAATATCGCGATCGCCAAAGCGGATGAGGCCATCACTTGGCAGGAGCCGCAGCAAGGCTCGGCCGAGCGTCGATTTTCCCGAACCGGATTCGCCGACGATGCCGATGGTCTGATTTCGTTTCAGCCGGATCGAAATGTGATCGACTGCGCGCAGGATCAGCGGCTCTCCAGCAAGAAACCCGCCGCCGATCTTGAAGGTCACTTCGACATTCCTGCCTTCGAGCAGGACCGGCGCATTTGGCGGTGGCGGCGCTTTGGTTCCGGTCGGCTCGGCGGCCAGCAGCATCTTGGTATAGGCATGCTGCGGATTGACGAAGATCGCTTCCGCCTCGCCCTCCTCGACGACTTCGCCGTAGCGCATGACATAGACGCGGTCGGCAAAGCGCCGGACAATACCGAGGTCGTGGGTGATGAAGACGATCGCCATGCCGAGCTTGCGCTGCAGTTCGGCGAGCAGCATGAGGATCTGCGCCTGGATCGTCACGTCGAGCGCCGTCGTCGGTTCGTCTGCTATCAGAATGTCGGGATCGTTGGCCAGCGCCATGGCGATCATGACCCGCTGGCGCTGGCCACCCGACAATTCGTGCGGATAGGATTTCATCCGCCGCTCGGGATCGGGAATATGAACCAGCCGCAAGAGCTTGAGCGCCTCCTCGCGTGCTTGCGCCGCGCCAAGTCCGCGATGCCGGCGGATCGGTTCGATCAACTGATTGCCGATCGAATAGAGCGGATCGAGCGAGGTCATCGGCTCCTGGAAGATCATGCTGATCTTGCGGCCGCGGATCTGATTGAGCTCGGACTTGCTTAGGGTCAAAAGGTTGCGGCCGCGATAGTCGACGACGCCTGTCGCCTCGCCGTTTGAGGCCAGCAGGCTCATCGCCGCCATCATCGTCTGGCTCTTGCCGGAACCGGATTCGCCGACCACGGCAACGGTTTCGCCTGCATTGACGTGGATGTTGATGCCTTTGACGGCTTCGACCGCGCCATCGAGCGTGCGAAAGCGGACCCGAAGGTCCTTGACGCTGAGGATCGTTTCGCAAGTGTCCATCTCAACGATCCCTGGGGTCGAGAGCATCGCGCAGGCCGTCGCCGACGAAGTTCAGCGCGAACAGCGTCGAGACGAGGAAGAAGGCAGGGAACAAAAGCAGCCAATTGGCGGTGCCGATGTTCTTGGCGCCGGTCGAGATCAGCACGCCCCAACTGGTCATCGGTTCCTGCACGCCGAGCCCGAGGAAGGACAGGAAACTCTCCAGGATGATGACATGCGGCACCAGCAGCGTCATGTAGATGACCACCGGGCCAAGCAGGTTGGGAATGACGTGGCGGATCAGGATGCCGCGTTGACCGACGCCCATCGCCTCCGCCGCCTGGACGTATTCCTGCCGCCGGATCGACAGCGCTTGGCCACGCACGATTCGCGCCATGTCGAGCCACAGCACGGCGCCGACCGCCAGGAACATCAGCACGAAGTTCCGGCCGAAGAACACCACCAGCATGATGACGAAGAAGATGAACGGCAGCGAGTAAAGCACATCGACAATGCGCATCATCACCTCGTCGACCTTGCCCCCGGCAAGGCCGGCCGTAGCACCGTAGAGCACGCCGATGACGCCCGCGACAACCCCGGCGAGCAGGCCGATGGCCAGCGAGATGCGCCCGGCCATCAGCGTTCGCGATAGCAGATCGCGGCCGGTATTGTCCGTGCCGAACAGGAAATATTGCTGCCTGATCGAAGCGCTCATCACCGCTTCAAGGCCGTCAGGCGATTTACCCTCGATCTTTGTATCGTCGAAAGCATCCGAACGGTCGAGATAGCGGACATTGCGGTCGTCGATCGGCTTGGGCGATGTGACGGTGACGAAGATGCGGTTGCCTTCCTGCCGCCACTCCTTGATGTCGACACGCATGCGCTTGATCGCCTCATTGAGCGCGGTTTCTATCATGTCGGCCTTCGGATAGGCCGAGAAGCTCGGCGGCGTGCGCACATGGTCGGCGTAGATGGTGGTGTATCGATGCGGCAGCAAAGACGGCCCGAACACGCTGATTACGGCGATAAAGGCAAGATAATACAGGCTGAACATGGCGGCGCGATTGGCCTTGAGCCGTGCCCAGGCATCGCCCCATAGGGAGCGGCCTACGACGGCCGGAGCGGTGGCTGCGATGTCAGTCATAGCGCACCCTCGGATCGACGAAGGCATACATGACGTCGACGATCAGGTTGAAGACGATGGTGAACAGTGCGATCACCACCACGGTGCCCATGACCAGCGTGTAGTCGCGGTTGAGCGCGGCATCGACGAAATAGCGGCCGATCCCGGGAATAGAAAAGATCGTCTCGACGATGATCGAACCGGTGAGGAGCGCCGCCGCCGCTGGGCCGGTAAAGGAGACGATCGGCAGTATGGCGCCGCGCAGCGCATGCTTGACGATGACCGACCAGTCCGACAGGCCGAGCGCGCGTGCGGTGCGGATGTGGTGAGAGCGCAACGATTCGATCATCGAGCCGCGCATCAGGCGAGCGACGATGGCGATCTGCGGCAAGGCGAGCGTCAGCACCGGCCCGACTTTGTTGAGCAAGGCGCCATCGCCCCAGCCGCCGATCGGCAGCAGTTTCCAGGTCAGGCCGAACACAAGCTGGATCACCGGGGCGATGACGAAAGTCGGGATGGTGCTGCCGGCGGCGGCCAGCGCGATCACCGAGTAGTCGGCAAACTTGTTCTGATTGAGCGCGGCAACAGTGCCGAGGAGGCCGCCGAGCAGCAGTGCCAGGATCAGGGCCGAGGCGCCGATCTGGATTGAAACGGGCAGGCCCCTGGCAAACAATTCGGTGACGGTGAAATCCGGCATGTTGTAGCTCGGACCGAAATTGCCGCGCAGCAGATTGCCGAGATAATGGACATATTGCAGCCAGAGCGGGTCGTTGAGGCCGAACTGCGCTTCAAGATTGGCCTTGATCTCGGGGCTGAGGCCCCGCTCCTGATTGAACGGGCCGCCAGGCGCGACACGTATCAGGAAGAACGCCATGGTCACGATGACGAACAGCGTCGGGATGGCGGTCAGGAGCCGCCGGAATACGTATCGTAGCATCGGTTCCCCGCTTTGCTAGCAAACCGGAGCCGCCGCCGCTAACGCATGACCCGAACCGAAGGTTCGGAAAGGATCACGCGCAAAATCGAGGCGTTACAGCGCCCTTTGCACGTCCCGAAGGACGCGCGGCGCTGTAAAGGCGGTAGTCCGGCCAAGGAGATCAGTCCTTGGAGATGAAGCGGGACGGATGCACGTCCATAACGTTATCCTCGAAGCCATGAAGCTTCGGAGAAACGATATCCTTGTAGCTATAGTAGAGAAGCGGGATGTTGCCGACCTCGTCGACAAGGATGCGCTCGGCCTCGGCGAGTTCTTTCATGCGCTGTTCGGGCTTGCCGCCGGCGGCCGCCGCCTCGTCCATGGCCTTCTCGAATTCCGGGCTGTTGTAGCCCGAATAGTTGTTGCCGCTTGCCTTGCGGGAGATGCCGAGGAAGGTTTCCGGATCCTTGTAATCGGCAATCCAGCCAGCACGCGCCACGTCATAGTCGCCTTTCTGCTCAAGGAAGGAGTAGTGGGTCTTGGTGTCGGTGTTGAGCAGCGTGACTTCGACGCCGAGCGGCTTCAACTGCTCCTGGATGGCGACCGCAGTGTTCTTGTGGTTTTCCGACGTGTTGTAGCGGATTTCCATCTTCAGCGGTTTCTCGGGGGTATAGCCAAGCTTCTCGAGTACCTTCTTGGCCTCATCCTCGCGGTCGATCTGCGACATATCCGCGTATTTGGCCATTGCCGGCGTATAGCCCTCAATGCCTGGAGGCACCATCGAATAGCCGGGCAGCATCGAGTTCTGCCAGACCTTTTCGGCAAGGAAATCGCGGTCGACTGCCATGGAGATGGCGTTGCGCAGTTCGACGTTGTCCCACGGTGCCTTGTCGGTCTTGATCGCAAAATAGTAGGTGCCGAGGTAAGGCCCAACGCGAATCTGATCGCCAAACTTGGCCTTGAGGTCGGCGAGCTGCTCGGTCGGGAGGTCGTCGTAGCTGTCGAGTTCGCCGGCCTCAAAGCGCTTCATCGCCGACGAACGATCTTCGGTCGGGATGTAGTTGACGACGTCGAGCTTGACGGTCGCAGCGTCCCAGAATTTCGGATTCTTGACCAGTTTGATGTGGTCGTTGGGAACCCACTCCGCCAGCGTATAGGCGCCGTTGGAGACCAGATTGCCCGGCTTGATCCAATCGGCGCCGAGCTTTTCCATTGAGGCCTTGTTGACCGGATAGGCCGCCTGGTGGGTCAGCATTTCGAGGAAATAGGGCGTGGGCGCCTTCAGCGTCACTTCCAGCGTATTTGCGTCGATTGCCTTGACGCCCATCTCCTCGGGCTTGGCCTTCTTGGTGTTCACCTCCTCGGCATTCTTCACGGGATAGAGCATCGAAGCGTATTCGGCGCCGGTGGCCGGGTCTTCCAGCCGTTGGAAAGCGTAGACGAAGTCATCTGCCGTGACCGGAGCACCATCCGACCAGACGGCGCCCTTGCGCAGCTTGAAGGTGTAGACGGTGCCGTCGTCCGATACTGTCCAGCTTTCGGCGGCGCCCGGGATGAGGTTCGCCTTTGCGTCCTGCATGGTCAGCCCCTGGAACAGGTCACGCAAAATATTTGCTTCGTAAATTGTCGAGGTCTTGTGCGGGTCGAGCGACTCCGATTCGGCGGCGGTGCCGCGGTTATAGACGACCTCGGCGAAGGCCGGCGTGTAGAACGTGCCGGCAGCCAAGGCCATGGTTGTGGCGAACACCGTCGCCTTCAGCATATTTTTCAGCATGGAGTTCTCCCTGTCGAGGCGGCCGTTCAGCTGCGCCTCTTGAGTGTTGACGCCCCGAAACCGATTAGATGGCCCCTTTGAGCGCGCCGCCGGTTCCCTTTCCGGCAGCTGGTGGCCAAACAGTAACGTGGCGATTTTTTATTTCAACAGACTCGTTAGGTCACCCTAAGTAAGGCGCAACGACAGGCCACTTCGTGACCGGCAGAACAGCGGCTTGCCTCGTTTCCCATTTCAAGCCTTCGTTTCCGGCCAGAAACTTGTCGTCGATTCCACTTTGCCGAAATGTCTTAATGCGTCTTTAAACAACGATGGGTTATATTTTTCGTGAGCTTCGGTATGTCTCGATGGGCGAAGGACATGAACCGCGAAGAAAGTAATACAATCTCTATAGAGCGTCATAAATCGCGCCGTGTAAGACTCACATTACGTCAGTTTAGAGAGCAGTCCGGAACTTCCGCTGTTGAGTTCGCGCTGCTTTCGCCGATTTTTATCTTACTTTTGCTCGGAATGGTTGCGTATGGTATCTATTTCGGGGCAAGCCACTCCGTGCAGCAAATTGCGGCGGACGCCGCCCGCACGGCGATTGCCGGGCTGAACGAAGGCGAGCGCCAGGCGCTGGTGACCAGTTTCGTCAACAACAATGCCGGCGGATATCCATTCGTCAAATCCGACAAGCTGACCTATCAGGCCAAGGACAGCACAGCCGACGGAAATCAGTTCGTCGTGTCCGTCCAATATGATGCTCGTAACCTGCCGGTCTGGAACCTGTTCCCGGCACTGCCCATGCCTGGAACCACGATCTCACGCCAGTCGACAATCCGGGTTGGAGGCATCTGAATGTCGGAACCCTTGCTGGAGAGGATCGGCCGGGTCGCCTGCTCAATGCTTGGCGACCTGAAGGCGAACTTCACCGTCATGACGGCGCTGTGTGCACCGTTCGCGCTGGCGCTGGCCGCCTTCGCCATCGACGAAGGCTCGATCTACACGGAGCGCCGGGAAGCGCAGGCAATGACCGATCTGGCGGCAATCACCGCCGCCTCCAACATCAACAACATTGAGGCCGCGGTGGTGACCACGCTCGGCGACAATGGAATGCCTGGTATCGTGGTTCAGAAGGCAGGACAGACGATCGCCCCGGCCCTCGGAAAAACCGTCGTGTCGGTCACCGCCGGCCGATACTCACCAGAGTCGTCGCTCGGCGTCGACAAGCGCTTCGAGGCCGGCAAGACGCCGTACAATGCCGTCCATGTCGCGCTGAAAAAGATTCCTGCCCGCTATTTCGCAAGTTCGCTTATTCCTACGCCGGTCATCGGCACCGAAGCCCTTGCCAGCGTCACGCCACAGGCGATGTTCTCGGTCGGGTCCAGGCTTCTCAGCGTCAATGGCGGCATCCTGAACTCGCTTCTCAGCGGCCTCCTGGGCACTAACATCTCGCTCAGCGTCATGGACTATAACGCCCTGATCTCGGCCGATGTGAATGTGCTTTCGTTCGTCGACGCTCTTGCCGTCCAGTTGCAACTGACAGGCGTCAGCTATTCAGACGTGCTGGCATCAAAAGCGACCGTGGGCCAGGTAGCCACGGCCCTGGCTAACGTTTCAACGGTTGGCAGCAGCAGCAAGCTCGTTCTGCAGACAATCGCGTCCAGAGCCACCAGCACGGTCAAAATCCCGCTCAAGCATCTTGTCGACCTTGGATCAATTGGCCAGTTGGGCCTCGGACAAAAGCCGGCTGGCCTTTCCGTCGATGCAAGCGCCATGGGCATGCTGACCACCGCCGCTGCACTGGCCAACGGTTCGAACCAGGTCCAGGTCAATCTCGGGGCCACCATTCCGGGGCTTACCTCGACCACGCTTGCCGTAGCCATCGGCGAACCGGCGCAATTCTCGCCATGGCTGACAATCGGCGAGAAGGGCGCCGTGGTGCGTACGGCGCAGACGCGGATCAAGCTGGTGGCATCCGTCGGCATCGACAATTCGAATCTTGGTGGCGGTATCAGCCTGCTGGCCGTCAAACTGCCGCTGCATGTTGAGGTGGCCTCCGCCGAAGCCAGGCTGACCGACATCAGCTGCGCGACAGGGCACCCCGACAGTTTGAAGGTTACCATTGCCGCACGTCCGGGCCTTGCCTCGCTGCACCTTGGCGCTAGCGATGCCGACAACAGCCCCTCCGCCTTCGCCGATTTCAGCAACCCACAGTCGTTTCAAAATGCCGAGATTGCGCAGGTCAGCGTGAAGCTTCTGTTTCTCACCCTGAATCTGATCGGCGTGAATGGTTCTGCGGCCGTTGAGATCGCCAACAACGATCCGACGATACTGACCTTCAACAGCACCGAAATCGCAAACAAGACGATAAAAACCGCTTCCACGAAAAACCTGACGCAATCTCTCACCACGTCGCTGGTCAGCAATTTGTCGCTTTCGGTCAGTTCGCTGGGCCTCGGGCTTGACGTAACCGCCGTTCTTGGAACGGTGAAGCCGGCAGTGGTGGCGCTGCTGAACGGCGTGACGGCGCCGGTCGACGAATTGGTTTACAACATGCTTGCGGCACTGGGCGTGCATGTCGGCGAGGCAGACGTCCGGGTCATGGGCGCGACTTGCGGGCGCTCCGTGCTCGTTCAATGA
>NZ_RZSX01000350.1:0-6213 GCF_004023105.1 Mesorhizobium sp. M5C.F.Ca.IN.020.32.2.1
GAGTGTGGTACCGGCCGCGAGATCGCGGATGTCGAGATTGCCACCGACGCGCCTTGGCGGCACCACCGAGTGGAGGCCCATTTCAGCCGGCGCGTTGCCGATGGTGCCGGCAAAGGGTTTTAGCGGCACCCGCGCATGCTTGCCGAACAGCGCCGGCTCGAGCGAGGCGGCGTCGTATGTCCAAATGTTCAGCGCCGGCTCCGGAAAATCGTCGGCGAGCAGCCCGAACCCCGGAATGTTCGCCGTCCAGCCGAAGCCGGACGGCTTGAACGCCTCAATTGTGATCTTCAGCGCGTCGCCCGGCTCGGCCCCTTCGACATAGATGGGCCCGGTCACCGGGTTCACCTTGGCGAAGTCGAGCAAAGCGACGTCGGCAACGGTGCTGTCGGCCTGAAGCTGGCCTCCCGACGAATCGAGGCACTGGAACTCGATCGTCGAACCGGGCGCCACCCGCTCAGTCGGGACAAAGGAATTGTCCCAGCCGAAATGGTGATGGCGCCCGTGGATGGTGTAGTCGCAGTTATTGCACATCGGTCACATACACATTGTCATAATTGATCGGGATATGGACGGGATCGACATAGAGATTGTCGGCGCCACCCATCCGGGCCGATTTCAAGGTGAAACGCTGCTCGTTGAAGACCGGCGCCCAGGGCGCGTCTTCCATGATCTTGTCGTAGGTCGCCCTCCACATCTTGTCTCGCTTGCCAGCCTTCGCGGGTCGACCACCGAGTCGGCCTCGGCCGCCTGGCGTCGAGATCCTTGTTGCACCATGACCAGTTCCACCACCCCGCACCGCACCGGCGCAGCCGGGGATCGGGCCGTAGAAGTTGGACGGATCCCGCGTGCCTCGCACAGCGCTTCCGTCTTCATCCAGCGCAATGGCAAATTCCATACCGTCACTTTCACGCTTAACTGATGAACGAAGATAGCAGGTATCGAAAAGGCGTAACGCGCCCGAGGTCCATCGCCCACTCAATCCACCACCTGCCCGTCCAGCGGCAAGTCGCTTACGCTATTTTTCTCTCTCAGCTGGTTTTGGCCCGGAGGACCGGCGAGGGTGACCGGCGCCGCACTCCTCATGGTGATTGCCCCTTGCGATTTCCCTGCCAGGCGTGACCTACTCGGGATGCACTCGTCCTGCGCCCTGGCCGGCCTTTCGCGTCGGGCGCGGAGAGAGGGATCATACACTCGCTAATCGGCGATTATGTGCTTATCCACCGAGAAAAACGTGGATTTTCTGCGGTGGTAGGCATCAATTAGCACAAGGCGGCCCAGTGACGCTGGTACACTCACAAGTGAGCGGTTCGCACCGCGCAATATCTAGCCGACCTGACACGACCAGTTTTGCTGAGGAAATGGAATGATCACTGCACACCTCATTTCGGTTGGTGGTATCACGACCTCGTATTGTGAGAACGGAGCCGGTGTGCCGATTGTATTTCTACACGGTGCCGGCTTCGGCGCGGAGGGAAAGGCTTCCTTTGTTCTGCAGCTGAACGGCCTATCCGATCATTTCAGGGTGATCGCCGTTGATCAGCTCCACTTTGGTGGAACGGATTATCCCGCTGATCACAGATACATAAACCGGCTCGGTCGCGTGGATCACGTGATTGGCTTCATCGAAGCGCTGGGGTTAAAGCAGATTACGTTAGCTGGCAATTCAGAAGGATCATTCGTCGCCACGCGGGTCGCGATCGTGCGTCCTGATCTTGTTTCCAAGCTCGTACTGCTGACGGCGAACTCCGTGTCCCCAGCGTTTGGAGACGACCGTGACGAGGCCTGGATCCAAGCCAGCCGGCAGAGTTATGATTATTCGGGTCCGATGCCAAGCGAAGAGGAATACATCAACGGATGGTGGAAAGGCACCCGCGCCTCTGGGCAGGATGTGGAAGGCGCAAAGCGAGAGGCTTATCGGCGGGCTGCGGCGCGCGGACAATACCAGATGTTTCAGAACTTGCCCGAAGAAGAGACCAATGAGCGCCTCTATGTTGCGCTACAGCACAGATACATCTTCCCGTACCTTGATCGGCTTCAGGCCCAGACATTGATTATCTGGTCGAAGAACGACCCGACCGTGACGCCGGAACAAGGGCTGAAGCTGGCAAAGCTGATCAGGAATTCGGATTTCCACCTGCTGAACAATGCAGGGCATGCCGTGCACATCGATCAGAGCGAGGCAGTGAACAGACTCATCCGTCAATGGCACGGGTAGGTGAGAGGGCGAATTGAACTCTCGAAGGCCAACATTTGCGGACGCGCACGGTTCTCCGGGGTACGACCCTTACCGAGGCAGCCGCCATGTGCTTGGAAATCCGATGAGGCTGAGCTCAATGTTACTTGTCGGCGGCGCTCACCCCTGACCGCCTGAATGACTATCGGTTATGATGCTCCACGTTCGCAGTCGAGTTCGGGCGTGCAAAATAGCCATTCTCTTGCTCCCCTCAAGTGGGCATGCCGATGACCTTGCTGCATTCCTGAAGATGGGCAAACCCAATCGAAGTTAAATTGGGACGTACGAAGGAGCCTCAGCTCAGCCGTGTGGATCACCGCCCGTTCACCGTGACGCGATCATAGCGCCGATCGCCAGATCTGCTATGCCGAATGGTAAATCCATGTTTGGCGAGAAATCTCCGCTCCTCAACCGAAACGGAGCCGGATGATGGTCAAACTCGCATCTTTGCTGCCGCATGCAACACGGCCGCTGACTGGCTCAGTACTCATCCAGCAGATAAGCACGTAGATCAACCGCGCTACTAACCAAGAAATGGGACCGGAATTACGACGCGAAGTTTATGTTGCTGCCGCAAATGGTGGCAAGTGAAGTGCTTCCGATCATAAAGGACATTAATTCGAGCTGCGGACGGTCTGGTCTGGCACGACGGCATCCAAGTCAGCGCCGCGGACCGTGTGGCATCGATCGGCCGCTGGGGCCAGCTGCATTCCGGCGGGCAGTGAACATGGTGCGCGCCAGCGACGGGTCGAAGAAGGACGACCGAGGCCTTCCACAGCGATATCCCTTGGGACTTTTCGCCCTGCCTTGCTCATCACGCGAAAAGGGCACACTTGTCACGAGAAAGAGAGGCAAGATAGCTAGGTCGATAATGTCATGCGGGACAACATTGCCGACCAGCAGACTGCATTTACGGCTTGCGAGCAGCCCGGTTAGACGGGACCGACGCACGCGTGCGACTTCGAGCGCTCGCAAGATGACATGGCCGTTCAGATCCTGAACCGTCGCGGTTGGGCGTCTTCGCAGGAGCAAGTCATAAACAGCTTATCCAGAAAGACTTTCAGAAGCTCCGTTGCCAGGGCGGGGCGCTTTCGTCGGGACCGCGCAGTGATAGTGGAACTCAGGAGGAAACCACAGCCGCACCGAAGCAGCACTTCGATAAATCTGAAGGTTGTCGGCAACACTGCCTCGACGTATGCGCTACCGCGCTCTGAGTTATCTCAAAACGAGATGGCGACGATACGCAAACTGAATTTGACCCAGGCGCGGCGCGACCGAGCATAGGAGTAATGAATGCTCCTCTCGGTATTCATCCAGCAAACAAGCGCGGATCAACAGCGCGATTGGCAAGGGGAATAAACATGACGATATCTCGACGCGAATTGATCAAAACGGGTTTGTTAACAGGAATGGCTTTGTCTATTCCTTCTGTCCTGCGGGCGCAGACGACACCAGCCGGCGCGCGAACTGTGCGCATGGTCAAGGCGAATGACCTGCGCATCTTCGATCCAATTTTTACGGCGACCAGTGTCACGGCCGACCACGGCTTGGCAATTTACGATACTCTGTTCGGGGTGGACTCGAAATTCATGCCGCAGCCGCAAATGGTCGGCAAGTGGGGCGTGTCCGAAGACAGAAAGACCTACACGTTCGAACTGCGGGACGGCCTAGCTTGGCACGACGACACTCCCGTCACCGCGGGGGACTGTGTGGCTTCGATTCGTCGCTGGGGCCAGGTGGCTCCAGGCGGACAGTTGATCATGGAGCGCGCAAGCGACATCTCAAAGAAAGACGACAAGACATTCCTGATCACCCTGAAGGAACCGCTCGGCATTCTGATCGATCTCCTGGCAGATCTGACACCCCCATGCCTGTTCATCATGCGCGAGAAAGATGCCAGTCGCCCAGCAACTGAGCAGGTCGCTACGAATGTCGGGTCGGGGCCGTTCAGGTTCAATGAAGCTCTTGTCAAGTCGGGCGCGAGCTACACCTACGATCGCAATGAAAATATGTTCCTCGCCAGGAGCCGGCGGACGGATTGGCTGGCGGTAAGATCGTCAAAGTCGATAGTATAATCTGGGATAATATCTCCGACCCGCAGACAGCCTTCGCGGCCTTGCAAGCAGGTGAGATCGACTACGTTGAGCAGCCGCCCAACGACCTTGTCTCGGTGATCGAGAGTGATCCCAACCTTGTGGTCGATGTGCTGGACAAAACCGGCAAGAGCATGTTGCTGCGCCTGAATTTTCTCCAAAAGCCGTTCGACAATGTGAAGGCGCGGCAGGCGATGCTTCACCTGATCGATCAGGAGGCGTTCATGAACGTCCTGGCGCCGAAGTATGGCCGCTCGGTCACTTCGATATTTGGTGGCGATACGCTCTATTCCAACGATGAGAATACGGGCTGGGACAAGAAGGGCGGCGATCCAGAAAAGGCCAAACAGCTCTTCAAGGAGGCCGGTTATGCGGGCGAAAAGATCGTGGTTTTGCAGGCCACGGATTGGGCGCCCAGCAACGATGGTTCGCAGTTGCTTGCTGCGGCCCTGCGCAACATCGGGATCAATGTCGAGCTTGCGCCCAGCGACTGGGGTGGCCTCTCCACGCGCCGCGCGAAAAAGGATTCCGTCGAGAATGGCGGCTGGAGCATGTTCATTACGTCTGAGGCGGATTTCTCCCTCGCCAATCCGTTAGCTACCCCGCTTCTCCTCGCGAACGGAGAGAGCGCCTGGTATGGCTGGCCGAAGAATGATGAATATGAAGCGCTGCGGGCCAAGTGGGCATCTGTAGCAACGCTTGAGGAGCGGAAGGCCTTGGCTCGCCAGATGCAAGGTCTCTGGTGGACTTCGTGGGCGATGTGAGGTTGGGGCACTATGTCTCGCCGATGGCGCGCCGTAAGACGCTCACGGGCCTCATCGGCATGCCGCAGGTCGTTCCGATATGGAACATGCAGAAGGCCTGAGCACTGTGGCTGCTTACGTCCTTCGCAGGTTGGTTTCGACCATCGCCGTCATGGCGATGGTCGGGATTTCGTGTTCCTGCTTCTCAGATTGGCGCCCGGCGATCCGGCGGCGATGATTGCAGGCAGGTCGGCGACAGCGGAGATGATCGTCGGCATCCGCGAGAAGCTGGGCCTGAACGATCCTATGCCGGTTCAGTTCATACGTTGGGTGCGCGACATGCTGCGCGGCGATTTCGGCACCTCGATCTTTGCCGGACGGCCGGTTCTCGAACTCATCGCGCAGCGGCTTGAGCCGACCGTCTCTCTGTCTAGCTTGACCATGCTTGTTTCAGTCATGATCGGCGTGTCCTTTGGCACTTTGGCTGCCTGGCGCGCCAGCGGTCCAATAGACCGTGTTCTCACCGCATTCTCAGCGCTCGGGTTTTCAGTTCCGGTCTTTGTTGTTGGCTATTTTCTCGTCTACTTCTTTGCCATGCAGGCGCACTGGGTGCCGGTTCAGGGATACAAGCCCATTGGCCAAGGCCTTGGAGCCTGGATTGAGCACCTGATCCTGCCAACGGTAGCTTTGAGTGTTGCCTACATTGCATTTATCGCCCGGATCACGCGGGCGAGCATGCTTGAGGTCCTGTCGGAAGATTATATGCGAACGGCCGCCGCCAAAGGCGCTTCGTCCTATGCCATGCTTTTCCACCATGCCTTGAAGAATGCGGGTGTCCAGATCCTGACGGTGATCGGCATAAGCTTCGCTTATCTGATCGGCGGAGTCGTGCTTACGGAAACGGTGTTCAACATACCCGGTATCGGTCGTCTGGTCGTGGATGCAATCAACAATCGCGACTATCCGGTATTCAGAGTGTGCTCATCCTGACTTCGGGTCTGTACGTCCTTATCAACCTCACGGTCGATCTGGCGTACACCTTGATCGATCCCCGTATCCGGTACTGATATGACCCTCCTCTCCGCACCAGTTGAAGCCGTGCCGATGGGTCGGCTGCAGTTATCCGATGTTCCCCGTCTGGCAA
>NZ_RZSX01000351.1:0-6208 GCF_004023105.1 Mesorhizobium sp. M5C.F.Ca.IN.020.32.2.1
GTGGATGTCGGCGCGCTGATAGCGTGGCGCGATACGATCGTGGGCTTGCGAACCGAAGGGGACATGTGGGTGCAGCGCCGCCGGGAAATCAAGTAAGGCCGAGACCAGCTCGCCTGCGAGGCTGGAGCCGGCATCGATCCAGGAGCCATCGTCCAATCCGATTTCCGGCCTGTCGCCTCGCAGCCGTGCAAAAAGGTTCGGCAGCGGCCGCCAATGTTTTAGCTTTTCCGGCGCGGCAACAATTCCGTCGCGCCGGTCGACGACGCCCCAGATCCGGTCGCCCGGAATCCCGCCTTCCGCAAGCTCCGTCCCGTCCAGCCCTTCGCCGCCTATCGAACTGACGGGATATCGCCAGATTTCCTTGATATGGCCGAACGGCGTCATGATGCGGAGACGAGCCGTGTCGCTTTCATTGCGCCACTGCCTTGCGTGCGCCCGCGCCGTCGGCGAAACGGCGATCGATCAGCATCGCCGCATCGAGAAGGGCGCGCGTATAGGCGTGGCGCGGCCGGTCGAAGACGTCGTCGCGGTCGCCGATCTCGACGATCCTTCCCTCCTGCATGACCGCGACCCTATCGGCAACCTGCTCCACTGCACCCAGATCATGCGAGACGAACAGACAGGCGAAACCGTAGCGTTCCTGCAACGACCGGATCAGGAGCAGGATCTGTTTCTGCACCGTCATGTCCAGCGCCGAAACCGGCTCGTCGGCAACGACGAAGGCCGGTCGCCTGACGATCGCCCGCGCGATCGCGACGCGCTGGCGTTGCCCGCCTGACAGCTGATGCGGGAAACGCTCGAGAAGGTCGCGCGTCAGTCCCATTTCCTCGATGACCTCATTCATGCGCGCGGTCCGCCGCTTGCGATCCAATTCGGCGTCGAGCTTCAACGGCTCGGTGACGATTTCCGCAATGGTCTGGCGAGGGTCCAGCGAGGAATAGGGGTCCTGGAAGACGATCTGCATGTCGCGACGCTGCAATCGCGTGTCAGCCGATCGTCCACTTGCGATCGCCTTGCCAAGAAACGAGATCGTTCCGCTGGACGGCTTGACGAGGCCGACAATGGCGCGCCCGAGCGTCGTCTTGCCGGAGCCCGACGCGCCGACCAACGCCAGGGTTTCGCCACGCCGGATGGTAAGGTCGACGCGGTCTACGGCGCGCTTCGGCTGCGCGCGCGCAAACAGCCTGTGACGGCCCGGATAGTCGATGATGACATTGCTGATCTCGACCAGGGGCGCGCCGTTGACGGATCTTCTCGATCCGCCGGCGCTGCGCTTGGGAAGCGCATCCACCAACCGCCTGGTATAGTCGTGCTGCGGTGCGTGAAGGACCTGGGTGCTGCTTCCCTGTTCGACCGCCTTGCCTTCGCACATCACCGTCACGTTGTTCACATAGTGCGACACCATGCCGAGGTCGTGGCTGATCAGCAGGACGGCGGTTCCATTCTCCCGCGTCAGCTCGACCATGAGGTCGAGCACGTCGCGCTGCACCAGCGTGTCGAGCGCCGTGGTCGGCTCGTCGGCGATCAGCAGGCGCGGCTTGAGCAGCATGACCGATGCCAGCATGATGCGTTGGCGCATGCCGCCCGAGAATTCGTGCGGATAGGCCGCAAGGCATTTGCCGGGATCCTTGATCTGGATCCTCTCCAGCATCGCCACCGAGCGGTCCTTGATCTCGGCGCGCGACATGTCGCGATGCAGGCGAAGCCCTTCCGCCATCTGCTCGCCGATGGTGACGGCGGGATTGAGCGAGACCATCGGCTCCTGGAAAACCATGCCGATCTGTGCACCGCGTATCTGGCGCAGTGCCTTTGCGGCAAGGCCGGTGAGCTCCCGTCGTTCGAAGCGGATGCTGCTGTCAGCGGTCGTGATCAGCGGGGCAGGGAGCAAGCTCAGGATCGAGCGGGCCGCCATCGTCTTGCCCGAACCGGATTCACCGACCAGCGCCAGCATGTCGCCAGAGGCGAGATCGAAATTCAGCTCGTCGACGATCCGCTTTCCCGATGGTCCCACCGAGATCGACAGGTTGCGCACTGAAAGCATCGTGTTGTTGTCCCCGGCCGGCACGAGCATGTTTCCAGCACCTACATATTCGGGTCGAGCCAGTCGCGCACCGCGTCGCCCAGCATGTTGATGCCGAGCAGCGTGATCGAGATGCAGAGACCCGGAAGGATAATCAGATGCGGCGCCTGGCCGATATAGGGCCGCGCCGTTGATAGCATGTTGCCCCAGCTGGGCGCCGGAGGCGGGACGCCCAGTCCCAGAAAGCTCAGCGCGCTTTCCGACAGGATGATCCAGCCGAACATGGTGGTCGCGAGCACGATGATCGGGGCAACGCAATTGGGCAGCACATGCCGCGCCATGGTGATGATCTCGCTATTGCCCATCACGCGCGAGGCCTCGACATATTCCCGCTCGCGAATGGACATCACGGAGGCCCGCACCACGCGCACCACGATCGGCATGTAGGCAAGGCCGAGCGCAACGATGATGCCCTCGCGGCTGGCGCCGATCACCGCCATCAGGCCGAGCGCCAGAAGCAGGCCAGGGAAGGCGAGGAAGGCGTCGTTGACCATCATGATGGCGCGATCGACCCAGCCCCGCAGGAAACCGGCGAGAACGCCGAAGAGGGTGCCGGTGATCAATGCGAAGGCGACCGTCGCAAAAGCGATCCAGGCGCTGGTCCGCGCGCCGCTGGCGAGGCGGCTGAGCACGTCGCGGCCGAATTCGTCGGCGCCCAGCAGGTGCACAGACGAGGGCCCGCTGAGGCGCGACGGCAGATCGAGCTTGAGCGGATCGAGGGGCGCGATCCACGGACCGAACACGGCCAAAAGGATCAATGCCCCGGTGACGGCGATCCCGAAGATCGCGTTGAATTTCAGACCGGGCCGGCCGAGCGCACGGGCGATCATGCGGTAACCCTCGGATCAAGCAGCGGGTAAATCAGGTCGACGAGAAGATTGACCGCGACATAGATGAAGGCGATGAACAGCATCGATCCCTGAATCACGGGATAGTCGCGGGCATAGATCGCGTCGACCAGCAGCCGGCCGAGGCCGGGAATGGTAAAGACGGTCTCGATGACGACGATGCTGGAAAGCAGGCTGCCGAGCACCAAGCCAATCAGGGTCAAGGTGGGCGCGAAGGCATTCTTGAAAGCGTGGCGCCACATCACCGCGCTTTCCGAAAGCCCCTTTGCCCGCGCATGGGTGATGTATTCCAGGCGCGCCACCTCGATCGTGCTGGCCCTGGCCATGCGCGCAATCGGGCCGGACTCGACGAGCACCAAGGTGACCACGGGCAGGATCACATACAGAGCGGCTTGCGCGAAGTCGCGGCTGAAGGGTACGTAGCCGACGACCGGCAGCCAGCCGAGATCGAGGCCGAAGATCAGCATCAGCATCAGCCCCAGCCAGAAACTGGGGATCGAGAGCAGGATGGTCGAGGTGGCGACGACCGTGACGTCGCGGAGACTGTCCTGCTTCCAAGCAGCCAGCATTCCGGCAGGCACGGCGATCGCTGAGGCGACAATCACGGCGAGAAAGACGATGGTCGAGGAGACAGCGAAACGGTCGAGGATGAGCGGCAGCACCTCTTGCCCGCTGCCGATCGAGCGTCCGAAATCGCCTGAAAGGACGTTGCCGGCCCAGATCAGATATTGCACCACCACCGGCTGGTCGAGCCCCATCTGATGCCGCATCGCATCGACCTGTCCGGGCTGCGCGAGCTCGCCCAGCATCAGCGTCGCAGGATCGCCCGGAATGAAGCGCATCATCACGAAGACCGCGACCGAGACCAGGATGAGTGTCGGTACGGCGCTGGCGAGGCGGGTCAGGACAAAGCGGACCATCGTTTCTCCTGTGCTGACATCGAAGGTCTCTCCCGTGCGGGCACTGCCTTCTCCGCCCGCTCGAGGATCTCGTCTTCGATGGTGAGCTCGTAGCGGGTGAATTCACGGTTCTTGGCCGGCAACGGCGCGATCTCCATGACGCCGGCGGCTGGTTCGAAGACGATCATCGCCACCGTCGCCGAGAGATTGCCGCCTTCCTTCCTGATCTGCGGGCGACACACGCTGAACGGCGAAGCGAAGTTGTCGAACAGCGCTTCCTTCAGGTCGTCGATGGTTATGTCTCCATGCCGCGCCGACAGGTGCCGGCGCACGCGGTGGTCGCGATAGAGACTGTCCGGCACGTCGCGAAGTCCGGTTTCGCGCAGCTTAGACAACGCCACCGGGCTCTGCCAGTGATTGGCGTGGACGATCATGTCGTTGTCCGAATAGATGGTGAAGACCTCGTCCGGGGCGCATTCGAAATTGGCCGTGAACCCTTCGGCGGTGCTCAGGATCATGTTGTTGGAACCGGATTTCGGCGTCGTCGCCACCACCTTGATGGCATGGGCGAAATGCTGCGCTTCAAGAGCCCGGCGCCGGATGAAGGGAAGCGGAATTCCGATCCCGCGATAGTCGCGGTCCGATTCGAGATAGTTCGCGGTGATGCCGATACCGGCCGAGTTGAAGCCGCTGCGCGCCAGTCCGCCGGCTTCGGTGAAGGTGAGGAGGTCCGGCCCGTCCGTTCGCCGGATGCGCAACACCACCGAGGTCTCGGCGCATTCGGCCTTCCAGTCCCAGTTCTGGCCATGGATGAGCCTGCCGTTCCGGGTTGCCTCCGGCAGGATCGCCGCGCCCGTGCAGCCGTCGGGCTCGTCGTCGGAAATGCCTTTCTCGCGCCGGGCGAGCTGCAGGATTTCGGTACGCGCATTGACCAGGACGATCGAGGACAGGTCGACATTCGCGCCTGACGCAATTCCTTCCATTTCCTCGACGAGATCGGGCGCCCATTGCCGCAAGCGGGGCAGGAAGATGCCGGAGAACCGCCCGACATCGTCCGGCCTGAAGCCGAAACGGTCGAGCTGAGCGGCATAGAGCGCCACCGAAGCGCCGATGCGCCCGCGCGCCTGTTCGCCATAGGCCATGCCGCGCGCTCTCGGCGCTCCATCGATCTCGACAAGCGGAAACGGTGCGACTGTTGTCATCAAGCGGAAGCCTCAAACTGGTGTGAGTTCGGATACTAATGCATTTTGATTGAATGAAAAGCAGGAAAATTCGCTAGATTGCCAGTTCGAACTTCGTGGCGCATATCTATAATGCGAACGCTTGAGGAAGTGCCTATGAACGAAACGATGATCGACCGGCCGGCACGCAGCGAGGCGGCCAGTCCGCTGCAGATCGATCTGGCGCGGCGGATCCTGGAGCGGATCAGGGATTCAGGCTGGACGGTCGGAACCCGCGTCTCGGTGCCGGACCTTGCCCGCACGTTCGGCGTTTCGCGTTCCCCCGTCAGCGCGGCGCTGGAACTGCTGGTCGCCCAAGGCATCTTAAGTCCCTTCGAGACGAGGGGGCTGCAATTGGCGCGCGATGTCGCCGACCTCGACCCGGAGGATATCCTGCCCAGCTCTCCGCTCGAGGAGCTTTACCGCAGGATGATGCGGGAGCGCGCGCTTGGCCAACTGCCCCAGGAGGTGTCCGAGGCGGAATTGATGCCGCGCTATCAGGTGTCGCGCGGCGTCGTGCGCAAGCTCCTGCTCCGCTTTGCCGCCGAAGGGCTGGTGCAGCGCCTGCCGGGGCATGGCTGGCGTTTCGCCGACACACTTGTCGGCGAGGACGCCTACCGGGAAAGCTATGAATTCCGGATGGCCGTCGAATGCGCGGCGCTGCGGTCGCCCATGTTCAATGCGGGTCCTCAGCAGCTGGCGCCTGTCCGGCGCGCTCACGAGCGCATCCTGGCGATCGTGTCGACGGGCAAGACACTGATCGGCGGCGACGAATGGTTCCGGATCAATGCATCCTTTCACGAAGGGCTCGCGGCCTGCTCCGGCAACCGGTTCCTGGCCGATGCGGTGCGCCAGCAGAACAATCTGCGCCGGTTGCAGGAATCAGCGGGTTTCGAGGAATTGCCGGCGGAACGCATCGAGCAGTCCTGCCGGGAACATCTGGCCATTCTCGATGCCGTCGAAGCGGGCGAGATCGAATGGGCCGAGGCGCTGCTGCGCCAGCATCTACGGCAGGCATCCGAGTTCGCTTCGCCACAGCGCTCGATTTGATGCCTGCCGGCGACGGCATCGCGCATGCTGCCCACTCGGCCGCGCAATGCCCCGACATCCGGCACTGAGCGATCTGGAACGAGCGTCTCCCCGATTCGCTTGACGCCAATC
>NZ_RZSX01000352.1:0-6199 GCF_004023105.1 Mesorhizobium sp. M5C.F.Ca.IN.020.32.2.1
GTCCTGTTCGCCGGGAGGTTCTTACAGAATGAATTTCCACGGGCGGAGCAAATCCCTTCGGGTCCCCTGGCCGGCTCAGTATCGTCTCGCGGTCGTCATACGAGATCAAACCTCGTCGGAAGACTACTCCGCACACCTCTTGCCATGGCTTATCCTCGGTGGTCCGAAAGCTCTCCGATCCCAGGATCCACCAATGCACGCTCTCCGCGTTCTCCTCAGCGGCCTTGATTGCCGTCGTCCGATCGAATTTTGGCTCCAAATCCAGGTCCAAATCGTCATAATCGGCCGCCAGATGATGGACCGGCGCCTCCCACAACAAACTGTCGACAGCCAAAGAGAGACAGCCCTCCGGGATGATACCGCGCCGCCGAAACCCTTCTATGATGGCGAGCCGATAGTTAAGCACGTCATCGGGCACCAGGTCATAGTCCGCCGTTATGATTGCCCGGAGAAAATCGCCAAAGCGGACGTCTACTGGCGGCAGGTAGTCGAGGGCGCGGATGCACATTCGCATCACGTGTTCCGCCGCCTTGCTCGCCTCCCGGGTTAATCGTTTGACCAGGTCTGGATGGAGGTTCTGGTCGGGACCAATGCCGGGTCTGATGCCGGCGATTCTGAGCAGATCAGCGGTGCGGTTCTCATAGATCGACAGAAAAGCATCGAAAACGGCCGCCACCAGGACCGCGCCGCGTTCGTGAGGCTCCGTCATGTCGTCGCGCAAGATCACGGGCGCAGCGCCACTGTGATCGTCAATCGCCTCGCGAAGGGCTCCGTCCCGGCCGGTAGCCTCGCCGAACTGCCGGGCGAGGCCGCTGAGGAGGGAGCGGTTGTCGAGGCTACCGCCGTCTTTCGCAATCTGGGCGCTGACTGCTTCCTCAAGCGAAAAATGTGAGAACAGAGCGACGATATCGGCAAAGGCTTCGTGGAACGCCAAGCTGTCTACGCTGGTCGGTTCAGCAAACCGCCGGTGAAGTCCATCCAGGATAGCATGCGTGACCTCGTGAACGATGATGTCATGCGAAAGCGCGGTAAACACCCATTTGGCGCCGGCGCTGTGCGCGGACGTCTGAAAATAGCCGAACAGGAGGGCCTTCTTTTCCCGGCTGTAATAAGCATTGGGCTCGCGAAGGGCATGGGGATAGATACGCAATTTATAGACCGGCTCGTATTTTCGCCCGTTGGGAACGCGACGCGGAGCCCAGAAGACTCTCCTGCCAAGCGCCCGTTCGAAAGTTCGAATAGTCTTCATTGCAACGGCGAACACCATCTGCTGGTGAAAGCGGGGATCGCCTTCCGAGGGGGCCAAGCCGTCCTGAGCCAGGAGGTAGGGGTGATTGAGGTCCACCGGCTCATAAAATTGGCCGCTGACCGGATCGATATCAATAACTTCAAGGTAGTCATTGATGGGGCCGGGCTGAATTTCTTCCTCCCAGCTCTGCTCCCAAGGTATTTTAATTGTTGCAACATTAACGCCTGCAGTCGCAGCCGACGTAGAAGCCTGCGGGTCGAAGGCATAGACCCGCAACCGGCGAACAGGCGGAGCCGTATATTGCCCCGACATGGCATTTCCCCCATCCCTAGTATTTCAAACACTACCGATTGAAATACTTACCGAGATTACACCCTCACTCTATTAGAAACATGCTCGAAACATCGGGTCAATGGCCGGCGCGCTTACAGGCATAAAAAACGGAAAATGTTCTTGCCGTATCGGAATAACCGGAGCACTCGATCACCAGACCCTGCCGGTTTACTTTCTGAAGAACGGTCGCTTTCGGGTCGTCATCACCGGGCTAGCGCGTCGCCGCCCGTCCGCACACTTCTTCTAAACCGTTCGCACTCCTGGGCTGACCTGTAGCATCCCATCTGAACGCTTGTTCAGGACGTTCAAGCCGCTTTATCAATCCCCGAAACCGCAGGCATCGTCTTCCCTAGCTGCTCCGTCGGCGGGTGACGCAGCAAGGCCGTTGATTGCTGGATCAAGGCAAGCCTGGCCACCGGGAGACGACGTAGGGGGGTCATGGCTGAGTTATCGAGTCCGTCGACATCTCAACTGTCAGAAGATGAGCGCGCCAGGATCTCAGACAATCAGCGGCGCGCCAGGCGTGAAAGGGGAAAATGGGGCGATGGCTCAGATCTTATAGTCGGTTTGATCGCCAGTATCCTGATTTTTGGATGCCTCTTTATGTTCGCCAAGAACTACGATGCGAGTAGGCCTGAACTGTTTTACCCATGTCTCCTCAGCGGCACCCTCGGGGCATCCCTTGGATGGGCAGCCGGAATATTCATATCCCCTTACGGGGATGGTGAACGCGAAGCGTTTGCCAGCTTAGGAAAGCTCGTTTACGGATTTCTGAGCGGATACGCGTTCAGCAAAATCGATCCTCTGGTCATCGCCCTCCTGAAGCCGGAAGCGGCCGCGACTTCCAGCCCTGCCCTCATCTATGCGACAGTTGCGCTGGTGGCGTTTCTCACAAGCCTTGCACTCACCTACATAAGCCGCTCGTATTGGCGTTAAATGGCGATCCCTCCCGGCGTCACATTTTCCGAGGTGGGCGAC
The DNA here is from genome assembly GCF_004023105.1 of Mesorhizobium sp. M5C.F.Ca.IN.020.32.2.1. Taxonomy (NCBI): domain Bacteria; kingdom Pseudomonadati; phylum Pseudomonadota; class Alphaproteobacteria; order Hyphomicrobiales; family Phyllobacteriaceae; genus Mesorhizobium; species Mesorhizobium sp. M5C.F.Ca.IN.020.32.2.1. Next base: position 2,561 of record NZ_RZSX01000352.1, read on the forward strand.
ATAGCGTTCGTTCATCAACATGATTGGTTGAGCCGGCTGATTGTTATCGGGCAGAAAGCGCTTGGAAGGCACGGGGCCCGATTCTCCCATGTTATGGTCTGTGTCGGTTCCGGGATTTGGGCCGATGCAACGCCAGAAAGCGGCGTGATGATTGCCGCCGAGTCAGCTATTTTCGACAGCTTAGCTCCCGGAGAGTTCCGCATCCTACGTCGACCCTCCATACTTCCGAGAGCGAGGCCAAAGCCGTCATTCAAGAACGCGTTGGACGCCCTCCAGCACGAAATCAGCAAGCAAAGTGCTTGGTTTTATGACTTCTTCTATTTTTGCTATCAGCGATATGACTACCTGCTGGGTTTTTCGCAATACGCGGCAAGTCGAACGTCATTTTGCTCAGATTTGGTCGAGAAGATCTATGCTCGCCGTGCCCCCGGATTGTTACAGGCCGGACGGCGCAACCGCATCTTCCCACAGGACTTATTTGCGATGGCTACAGACGCGAAATTTGATGACATAACTCAAGCGTTTTCCGAAGGCCGCCGGACATTCCCCTCTACCACGGACAAAGAGCGGGTTAAGCACATGCTGAACGTCATGGAATTTCGCCTGGGTGCGGCTTTGGACAACATCGCGGCGCTCGAACAGGGTGAAAGAATAAGGGTCGTTACCAGCAAAATGCCTGGAGGGGATCGTTTACCCCAGACCCCAATCGGTGAATCATTTGGCCCCGCCGAGCAACTCACCTGGAGTACAAAAGCGGCTGCAGTTGCGGCCCGAAAAAGGGTGCAAAAGCTAAAATTAAGGTGGTGAAGCTAAATCCATGGAGCACAAATGGCCCCATGCAGATTAGCCTACCTTGGCATCACGACACGGGCGACGGCATCGCCGACACGGATTCATTGACGCCGTGACGGAAGAAGACAAACCCAGTGTAACGGTCACCCTCAACGGCGACGGCGTGATCGCGCCGGCGCTTCAGGCCATCCGCTTGGCGACTGAAATGGTGGCCGTATGCACGTCAGCGATCGAGGCTACAGATCTCAACGATCTACCTCGGGACGGGTTTTCCGGGCTGAGCTTCGTGCCTCACGCCGATCAAGCCAAGGCCAAGCTAGCTTATCGCGCGTGGATATTGGGGAAGGCGTTTCAGGAACTGGCCAGGGGGCTGAGGGCTACGCTCGAGCAAGCCTACATCTACACGCTTGGTTTGAGGGAAGGACGCAAGGTCGAGACCTGGGGCGAGTTCGAGGACATTTATCTCGCGGCGGAAAAGAAGGCGTCGAGTCTCAATTTTCCAGATTTGCTGCTGGCCGTGCAGGCGCAATTGGCGACGAAGCTCGATTTCTTTGAGGAGTACCGCTCGCTTCAGAGGGCTCGGAACTGTCTGGAACATCGCAATGGCGTTGTAGGTCATATTGACTGCGACGAAGGCGCGGGGGCCCTTAGCCTGAAGTTGCCCCGTTTGAAATGTTCTACCGTCAGCGACGGGGAAGAGATCGAGGTTCACAAGAACCAGTACTTTGAAAAGGGCGCGACGATCAAAATCAAAAGAGACTTGCGTATTCGTGTCTTCGCCTTGGGGGAAACGGTCTCTTTCACCGCGGAGGAATTCAGCGAGATCGCCATGGCGCTTCGCTTGTTCGTCGCCGACATTGCGCCGAAGCTGCCGATTTAGACCACCGGAATGGCGGTGGGTTGTCGGAGTGCATGCCTGCGAGATGGGCCATTCGAACTGGCACTGTGTTCTCCGGATTCCTATATCTAACCGGCGCTATCCCATGGGGACCATGACTGATGAGTGACGATTCTCCCGACTCTCCCAAGCCCATCAAGCTTGAGGACCTTAAGGTAAGCACCGGCAGTGGTGCCAAGCCATTGAGCGAGATTGCAAAAACACTTGCAGGTATTGGGTCACACGTAAATCCTGCTAAAAACTTGGCCATCCGCCTGCAGGAACAGCAAGACAAGTTCAGTGATTTGCTCCGGCCCTCGAAGGAGGCGGAGGCGCTTCGGAAGCGCTTTGAATCGCTCACACAGCCGTCGCCTGCAATGAGGTCCATACTGGATCAGGTGGAAGGCCAAAGGCGACTGCTCGATTCAATCTCGAAGCCGGATGCCGGGGGGCTATTGACCGAGCGAGCTATTTCGGCCCCTAGAATGCCGGATTTCCAGATGCCCAGAAACCCCATTCTGGACACGAATGCGCAGCTGGCAGAAATCGAACGGAAGTTTGAAAGCATGCTGGATGTCATGACAAACGCCGCGCGGATCGGCAACGATATTCAAGCCCAGGCAACGACCTTTATAGGAAAGTTCGAAGAGGCCTCCAGCCAGACCGACAGTTCAGCCAAAAAAGCAATTCTTGTCGGCGTATTTGCGCTCGTGATCGCCACGCTGAGTCCCTTCGCCCCGATGGTCGTTGATTACTTTTCGCCAAATCGCACCGTTCCGGCGATCGAGGCTCTCACGCGGGAGGTGGTTTCTGCCGATCGGGCGGCTAGCGCTGACAACCAGAAACTAATTGAGGCGCTCAAGGAGCGCGACGATCAGGCGACCGGAAGAATTGTCGAGGAAGTTCGCCGCAGGCAGGACGAAACGAATGCCATTCTGCGGGAGCTCATTGAGACCCTGAAAGATCGCAATGTGCCTGCCAACCCCTGAGAACCGGGCTCTGGCGCAAGAGTAGCTCTATGCGAACAGCTCACGGTCTCGGATCTTGAACGGGTCTGTATAGTCCTCAGCCCACCATGGGTCTTCACCGGCCGTAGGCGCCTTTTGCAAGGACGATGTCTTTTTGGCCTCTGCAGCGTCTTCCTGGGTGACGCGGAAATGGTAGTCGTCGAAGATGCGTATCCCTTCGACCATATACGATGTCGCAATTTTTTGGTCGCGGATGAGGAGCAGGTTCTCTCCGTTCTGAAGGTCAGCGGGCTTGCTGAAGTTGTAAGAACCGGTCCACACGCGGGCGTCAGGTGTGTTGAAATCGATTACCAGAAACTTGTGGTGCAGATTTGGCCCGATGCCGGTGTAAGGTTCGACCTTAAACGGCGTCGGCACGTGTTTGTTGAGGCGAGCGAAATAGACGGGTGCAGTGTTGCCATTGGGCTTATGAACGGTGACACCGGTGTTGTTGTCGGAAATGCCGTAGGTGAAACCGGGCTGTTGGTAGCCGCTTCCACGGCGTCGGTTACAGCACCGCCTGTGATGCTCAGGAAAGCCAGGGAATAGAGGAGGCAGGCCTGGGCCTTTTCGACATCCTGGCCGATTTCCGCAAGGCGGGCACGGGCTGTGTCATGGGGAGAAAAGGTGATGCTGGCATCAATGCCCGCCAAGCCGAGCGGATGCCAGTCGGGTGAGGGACCGTTGGCGAACCCATCCTTTTTCCAATAGGCCTCGAACGCAGCCTTGAGGGGGGCGACGGCTTGAGCGCCCGTTAACAGCAAGGCGTTGTTCGATTGAACATAGAGCCCGCGCCAGCTGAAGTTTGTCGAACCGCAGACGGCGCGCGGGACGGCCGCATCCACGATAATCATCTTATTATGTTGGAGACCTCCCATCCGTTCCCGCTTGACGTTGTCCTCGCCAGCGGAAGCCTTGAGCAGTGTCTCGGACTGGGTCTCACCACTTGTCTTGAGCCCATGC
>NZ_RZSX01000353.1:0-6189 GCF_004023105.1 Mesorhizobium sp. M5C.F.Ca.IN.020.32.2.1
GTGCCGGTGCTGCCGGTGGCGCTGCGGGCGATCGCCGAATACCGCCGGCTTTGCCCCTATCATCTCGACCCGAAGGGCCTGCTGTTTCGCGGCGCCCGCGGCGGCCCGCTCAACCCGGCCATCGTCCAGCGCGACATGGCCAGGCTGCGCTCGGCGCTCAATCTGCCCGACACCGCCACGCCGCACGCCTTGCGCCATTCCTTCGCCACGCATCTGCTTGGACGCGGCGGCGACCTGCGCACCATCCAGGAACTTTTAGGCCACGCCAGCTTGTCGACGACACAGATCTACACCGGCGTCGACACCGCCAGGCTGCTCGAAATCTATGAAGCGGCCCATCCGCGGGCGTAACCGACGCATGATTTCGCAAAGTTGCAGCCAAGATATGAGCCGTGGAGCCCTGTCCAAGACAATTTTGCTGCGCCGGTTAACCGTTTCGCCGTTCTTTGTCTCTAAAAAGCGGACCATGAAACGCGTCATTGCCATCGCCGACCGCACGGCCCTTGCCTCGTTGAGGCTGCTCGTGGCGCTCAACGTCCTGTTTTTTCTCTCTTTCCTCATCATCGCGCTGCTCGCCGCCGGCAAGGCGCGCGCCGAAACTCCGGCCTGCGCCGGCGCCGACATGCTGTCGGCCTTGCAGAAGGACGACCCGGCCACCTACCGCAAGATCGAGACCGAAGCGGCCGCGACACCGAACGGCAAGGGCCTGTTGTGGAAACTGGAAAAGGCGGGCGAAAGACCGTCCTTCCTGTTCGGCACCATGCATATGTCCGACCCGCGCGTGACCACTCTGCCGCCCGCCGCGCAAAAGGCCTTTGACGCCGCCGACACTATCGTCATCGAGACCACGGAGGTGCTCGATCAGCAGAAGATGATGGCGGCGTTCCTGAAAGAACCGGAACTGATGATGTTCACCGACAGCACCACGCTGTCCTCGCTGCTGTCGCCGGACGATGCGGCGGCGGTGAACAAGGCGCTCGACTCGCGCGGCATCCCGCCGGCGAGCGTTGCCAAGATGAAACCGTGGATGCTGTCGACCATGGTCGCGCTCCCGGCCTGTGAACTGGCCCGGCAGGCCGGCGGCACGCCGGTGCTCGACATCAAGCTTGCGCAGGACGCCAAAGCCTCAGGCAAAGCCGTCGATGGTTTGGAGACCATCGCCGACCAGCTTCGCGCCATGGCCTCGCTGCCGCTCGCTTTTCACATGAAGGGCCTCGTCGACACACTGAAGCTCGGCAACAGGGTGAACGACGTCAACGAAACCATGATCGTGCTTTACCAGCGCGGCGACATCGGCATGCTCTGGCCGCTATTTCGTGCCGTCCTCCCCGGCGACGAAGACGATTCGGCGGGCTATGCCGCCTTCGAGGAAACCATGATCACCAGCCGCAACAAGGCGATGATCGACCATGCCGGGCCGATCCTCGCCAAGGGCAACGCGTTCATGGCGGTCGGCGCCCTGCACCTCCCGGGCGCGGAAGGTCTGGTCGAGGATTTCCGCAAGGCCGGCTACACCGTCACTGCCGTCGATTGAGTTGCACGGTTGAGTTGCGAATCCGGCAAAACGTGATTCGGGGCAACGCCTTTCCCGAATCACGGAAAGCTTGTCTCAGTACAGGAAGATCGAAAGGTTTATTTTGGCTCGATTGCTGCGAATTTTGCGAGTAAAGTGCGTGCGGACAAACGATTCCCGGCGAAGATTGCCCTGTTTTCGGCGGTTTCGATCCCTAGCGTGAAACCTGTTCGGCGATTGCGCGTTGATGTGTGTTGATTGATACCTTTCATCCCACGGAGGACACTTTTATGGCGAATCCAAACGACCCGTACACCACTCCGACACCCCCTCCCAGGTCGGGTGGCGGCAGCACCGGCTGGCTGATTGCCCTGGTTGTCGTTATTCTGGCTATTGTCGCTTACTATGTTTTTGGAAGAAGCGACGAAGCGCCAGCGCCTACTGAACCGCCGGCCGCCACGACGCCGGCCCCGGCGCCCGCTGAACCGACGCCTGCTCCGGCAGAGCCTGCGCCAGCTCCGGCACCTGCAGAGCCAGCTCCAGCGCCTGCTCCGGCACCTGCTCCCGCGCCTGCTGAGCCAGCGCCTGCTCCGGCGCCCGCACCAGCCCCGCAGTGATCGGCTGCTGACTCCAGATACGAACGGCCCGCTGAAAAGCGGGCCGTTTTGCCTTGAGCCGTTAGTTGGCTGCCGGAGTAGCTTGGGAAGGCCTACATGTGGATCGGCTTGAAGAAGGTCGCCAGTGCCGCTTCCTTCACCGCTTCCGACATCGTCGGATGGGCGTGGCAGGTGCGGGCAAGATCTTCCGACGAGCCGCCGAACTCCATCAGCACTGCCGCCTCGTGGATCATCTCGCCGGCGCCGAAGCCGACAATGTGGACGCCGAGCACGCGGTCGCTCTGCTTGTCCGCCAGGATCTTGACGAAGCCGTCGGTATGCAGCATGGCGCGCGCCCGGCCATTGGCGCTGAACGGAAACTTGCCGGCCTTGTAGTCGATGCCGGCCGCCTTCAGCTCTTCCTCTGTTTTGCCAACCGAGGCGATTTCCGGACTGGTGTAGACGACGTTCGGGATCACATCATAGTTCACATGGCCGGCCTGCCCGGCAATGATCTCGGCCACCGCCACCCCCTCGTCCTCGGCCTTGTGCGCGAGCATCGGCCCGGCGATGACGTCGCCGATGGCGTAGATGCCGGGTACATTGGTCTTGAGATGGCCGTCCGTCTTGACCCGGCCACGCTCGTCGACCTCGACACCGGCTTCCTTCAGCCCGAGACTGTCCGAATAAGGCCGGCGTCCCGTCGCGATTAGCACCGCATCGGCCTCGATGATCTCGGCCGCACCGCCCTTGATCGGCTCAAACGTCACGGTGGCACCCTTCTTGGCCTTGGCGACACCGGTGACCTTGGCGCCGAGCTTGAACTCGACGCCTTGCTTGGACAGCATGCGCTGGAACTGTTTGGCAACCTCGCCGTCCATGCCGCCCAGAATGGTGTCGAGGAACTCGACGACCGTCACCTTGGCGCCGAGCCGCGCCCATACCGAGCCTAGCTCCAGCCCAATGACGCCGCCGCCGACCACCACCAGATGGCCCGGCACCTTGGCCAGCGACAACGCGCCGGTCGAGGACATGATGACCTTCTCGTCGATGTCGACCTTGACGCCCGGAATGCCGGCGACGTCGGAGCCGGTGGCGATGACGATGTTCTTGGTCTCGATCTCCTCGACCTTGCCGTCCTCGCCGGTCACCGACACCTTGCCGGCGGACAAGACCTTGCCGGTGCCGCGAAAGCTGTCGATCTTGTTCTTCTTGAACAGGAAGGCAACGCCGTTGACGTTGGACGACACGGTCGCATCCTTGTGCGCCATCATCTTCCCTAGATTGAGCTTTGGCGCACCGATCTCGACGCCGAGCGCGTCGAAGGAATGACCGGCCTCGGCAAAGATTTCGGAAGCATGCAGCAGCGCTTTGGACGGGATGCAGCCGATATTGAGGCAGGTGCCGCCGAAGGTCGGGTTCTTCTCGACCACCGCCGTCTTCAGGCCGAGCTGTGCCGCCTTGATGGCGCAGACATAACCGCCCGGTCCCGATCCGATGATAACGACGTCATAAGCCATGATACTGTCCTTCTGGTCTGGCACTCAGCGGCCGCCGCTCACATTCAGGATTGCGCCCGTCGTATAGGACGCGTCGTCCGACAAAAGATAAAGAACCGCATGCGCGACTTCATCTGACGTGCCCGCCCGTTTCATCGGCAGCATGTCCCTCATCCGCTCGACGCGGTCGGGCTGGCCGCCCGAGGCATGGATCTCGGTGCCGATGATGCCAGGACGCACCGCATTGACGCGCACGCCCTCGGTTGCCACCTCGCGGGCCAAGCCAAGGGTGAAGGTATCGATCGCGCCCTTGGACGCCGCGTAGTCGACATATTCGCCCGGCGAGCCATGCGCTGAGGCGGCGGACGAAATGTTGACGATCGCGCCGCCCCTGCCGCCATGGCTGCTCGACATGCGCTTCACGGCCTCGCGGGCGCACAGCATCGGGCCGATGACATTGATGCGCATCATGCGCTCCAGCCGCGCGACGCTCATCTCGTCGACGCGTGCCTTGACGTCGACCACGCCGGCATTGTTGACAAGGGCGTCGAGCCGGCCGTAGGCGCGGTCCACTGCCTCGAACATGGCCAAGACATCGGCCTCAACGCCGACATCACCCTTGACCGCCAAAGCCTCGCCGCCTGCCGCCGCTATTTCAGCGACCAGTGCGTCGGCGGCGCTTTGGTTCGTCGCGTAGTTGACCGCCACGCGGTAGCCGGCCTTGGCTGCCAGCCGGCAGATGGCGGCGCCGATGCCGCGGCCGCCGCCGGTGACCAGCAGGACTTTTTTCGTCGCGCTCATTCCTGGCAGCCTTTCAGCGAAAAAACGTCCCACGGCACTTTCGAAAAGCCATTGGCGCCATAGGCGGACGACATCTGCAGCGACGGCCCGAGGTCGGGAAAGATCAGGGTCTTTGGCGCGTCCACGCCTTCGGCCGGCAGCAGAGCGATGTTGCCCTTCTCGTCAGCACTGTAGACGACCCCCTCCCACACCGTGCAGGCGGCGAGCTCGTCGCCGGTGACGTCGCCTGTCGGGCATTTGTACATCAGCGACCCATGCGGCCGCGCCACGCCTTCCGTCCACATGACGATACCGTCGAGCACGACGCCGTTGTCGAGCACCATCTTGAAGGTGTTGGTGACGACGGCCGATCCCCCGGTCGGCCTAAAATCGATCTCGGCCGCGCTTTCGGCATCGCCATAGACGGCAAGCTCGAGCGGACAGGCGGCAAAGGCTGCCGATCCCGTCTGCGCAACACCGGCCGTGCACAACGTGAAAAACAATCCGGAGCGCAAACGAGAGGAGCTCATTCGGTGGCGCAGATCCATTCTCCCGCTCACCTCGACCTACCTTAGAGGTCGAGCACCAGCCGCTCCGGATCCTCCAGGCTTTCCTTGACCCGGACCAGGAAGGTCACCGCTTCCTTGCCGTCGACGATACGGTGATCGTAGGAGAGCGCCAGATACATCATCGGCCGGATCACGATCTGGCCGCCGACCACCACCGGCCGCTCCTGGATCTTGTGCATGCCCAGAATGCCCGACTGCGGCGCGTTGAGGATCGGCGTCGACATCAGCGAGCCGTAGACGCCGCCGTTAGAGATCGTAAACGTGCCTCCTTGCATATCCGCCACGGAAAGCTTGCCGTCACGCGCGGCGACGCCCAGCCTGCCGATATCCTTCTCGATCTCGGCGATCGACATCTGGTCGGCGTCGCGCACGACCGGCACGACGAGGCCCTTTTCGGTGCCGACGGCGACGCCGATATGGGCGTAGTTCTTGAAGATGATGTCGGTGCCGTCGATTTCGGCATTGACGGAGGGGATCTCCTTCAGCGCATGGGTGACGGCCTTGGTGAAGAAGCCCATGAAGCCCAGCTTCACGCCGTGCTTCTTCTCGAAAACATCCTTGTATTTGGTCCTGAGCGCCATCACCGCGCTCATGTCCACCTCGTTGAAGGTGGTCAGCATGGCGGCAGTCGACTGCGCTTCCTTGAGGCGGCGCGCGATGGTCTGCCGCAGCTTGGTCATGCGCACGCGCTCTTCGCGCGACGCGTCGTCGGCCGAGGACGGCGCACGGGCAGCAACCGGTGCAGGGGCCTTCGGCGTCTCGGCCGGCTGCGACGGCGCGCCCCTGGCGATCGCGTCGAGCACGTCGCCCTTCAACACCTGGCCGCGCTTGCCGGAGCCCGAGACCTGGTCGACCGCGAGATTGCTCTCGGCCAGCAGCTTCGCCGCCGCCGGCGCCGGCGGCATCGCGCGCGCCTCGATCGGCCCGGCATCGCCGGCGATCTTGGCGGTCTCGGCCGCGGCTTGCTCGACTGTGGATGCGGCGGTCGGCGCCGAGGCCTGCGATACCGCGTCCTGCTTCGTTTCAGGAGTTGACGCCTTCGCGGGTGCTGCCGCTTTTGCCCCGTCGCCCGCCGAAATCATGCCGAGCAAAGCGCCGACCTCGACCGTCTCGCCTTCCTTGACGGCGATTTCGCTGAGCGTTCCTGCGGCCGCGGCCGGCACTTCCACCGTTACCTTGTCGGTTTCGAGCTCGACCAGCGGCTCGTCGGTGGCGATCGCGTCGCCCACCTT
>NZ_RZSX01000354.1:0-6148 GCF_004023105.1 Mesorhizobium sp. M5C.F.Ca.IN.020.32.2.1
CATATCGCGGCGATCGCCTGAGCATGATGTCGAGCGCTGGCTGTCCAATTGGCGTTCTCGCAGGAGGAAGAACGTCCGGCAAATAGCCTCAACGGCTGAAAACGAAGCAAAATCAACGGTGCCCGGCTTGTATATCATGTTACTAGAATTTATGTGTCATACAGGCTTGGACGCGGTGGGACGCACGCCAGGCGCTTCGCAACTGGTGCCCCTGCGCCATCGCACGACAGGAAAACGTTCGGTCTATGCTCACGAAAAAGGGCAAGTACGGCCTCAAGGCGCTCGTCCATCTTGCGCGGCTGCCGGTTGGACAGCTCGCCTTCGTTGGCGATATCGCCACCCGAAACAACATCCCGAAGAAATTTCTCGATGCCATCCTGGTTGAGCTGCGCAACGCCGGTTTCGTCCAGAGCCGCAAGGGCAAGGAGGGCGGCTATCGCCTGGCGCGGCCGGCGGATGAAATCAAGATCGGCCACGTCGTGCGCGTGCTCGACGGGCCGCTTGCCCCCATTCCCTGCGCCAGCCGCACCCGGTATCAGCGCTGTGAAGACTGCAACGAGGCGACATGCCAAGTCCGACATCTGATGCTCGAGGTCCGGCAAGCGATCGCCGAGGTGCTGGATCAGCGCAGCCTCGCCGAGATGCGCGATATCGCCGGCGACGAAGACCTTTCGGCTGCGTTGAAAATCCAGGCCTGAGCCGGAACCGACGGCTCCCGAGACAATTGGTGCGCTCATGACCGGGCGCGCAAATTCGACCGTCCCGAATTCTATCGTTATCGTTGGCGGCGGCGCCAGCGGCGTCGTCCTTGCCGCGCATCTGTTGAAATCGCCCAATCCGGATCTTCGTGTCACCCTGATCGAAAAGCGCCCGCATTTCGGCCAGGGCATCGCCTATTCCACGCTGCTGTCGGCGCATGTGCTGAATGTCAGCGCGGCCGGCATGAGCGCCTATGCCGACGATCCCGGCAATTTCTGGCGCTGGCTGCTTGAATGCGGCCTGGCAACCCCAGAGCAGGCGCCGGTCTACGCGCCGCGCAGCGTCTATGCCCGCTACCTGAAGGAGCTGTTGGACGAGCTCGAGGCTCGCGAGACGGGGCGTCTTCGCCTGATCCGTGAAGAAAGCCTGACGATCTCGCCGACCGAGTCCGGGGCCGAGGTGACGCTGGCCAACGGCACCAGCGTCGTCGCCCACCTTGCCGTGCTGGCGACCGGGCACGACGAGGAGCCGGGCGCCGGCCAGGGCCATGCGATCAGGATGGGATCGGAAGTCGACACCACGCTCGACCCCGAAGCCCGAGTCCTGGTGATGGGCACCGGCTTGAGCATGGTCGATGCGTTCCTGTCGCTGGAACAGCGCGGCCATCGCGGTGAGATTATTGCGGTGTCACGGCGCGGCCTGCTGCCTTCGCCGCACCGCAAGGGCAATCCGATCAAGCTCGACGTCGCCGACATTCCGCTCGGCACCCAGCTTTCTTATTTTGTCGGCTGGTTTCGCGACCTGATCCGGGCAAATCAGAAGGCCGGCATCGACTGGCGCGACGTCGTCGATGGGCTCAGGCCATTCAACCAGAAGATCTGGCAGAACTGGCCGTCTTCGGCCAAGCGCCGCTTTGTCGAGCACACCAAGGCATGGTGGGACATTCACCGCCATCGCATGGCGCCACAGGTCTACGCCCGCGTCAGCGAGGCGGTTCAATCGGGCCGCATCCGGCTTGTCGCCGGGCGTGTCGTTGGCATCGCGGCGGGCGACGAATTCACCGTGCAAATCCAGTCGCGCCACACGCAGCGTCTCGAAACATGCGACGTCGCCCGCATCTACGATTGCACCGGCATCGCCAGGGACATCTCGACCACCTCGAACAGCGTGGTGCGGTCGCTGGTAGACCGCGGGCTGGCCCGGCCGGATCCGCTGCGCCTTGGCCTCGACGTATCAGACAATTGCGAGGTCATCGCCAGCGACGGCACCGTATCGGCCAAGATCCTCGCGGTCGGGCCGCTGACGCGCGGCACCTTCTTCGAGATCGACGCCATTCCCGATATCCGCGTCCAGTGCGCGCGTCTGAGCAAGCGGTTGCTGGGGTGAGGCAGAATCTGTTGATGGCAGAGGGGATGGGAAGGATTGCTGCAGAAGGTGTTTGGGTTGAGACCACCAGCAGCTGAAGACTGGAATCCCATTCCCCGTCTGGCCAACGGATTGGCACGATCTATCTTCTTTCAGACTGCAAACGGCTGGAAAAGACGATAGGCTGACAGCCTGCCCAAGGCGGTCGCTTGACCATGGAGCATCTGATATGAGCAAGCCCAAGATCGCCGCACCCGACAGTTCCCCCTCGGGCAGTGCCCATTCGGACAGTGCATCGTCTCGTCTGCGCCCGCCCTATGCTTCGGTTCTCGACCTGATCGGGCAGACGCCGGTCATCGAGCTAACCAAATTCGACGTCGGCAAGTGCCGACTGTTCATCAAGCTCGAAAGCCAGAATCCCGGTGGCTCGATCAAGGACCGCATCGCGCTGTCGATGATTGCCGCCGCCGAAAAACAGGGCAAGCTGAAGCGCGGCGGCACCATCGTCGAGGCGACCGCCGGCAACACCGGTCTCGGCCTCGCCCAGGTCGGCATCCCCAAGGGCTACCGCATCATCCTGGTCGTGCCCGACAAGATGTCGCGCGAAAAAATCCAGCATTTGCGGGCGCTCGGCGCGGAAGTGCGCATGACCCGTTCCGATGTCGGCAAGGGTCACGCCGAATACTATCAGGACATGGCCGAAAAGATCGCCGCCGAGCTGCCCGGCGCCTTTTATGCCAACCAGTTCGCCAATTCGGCCAATCCGGACGCCCATGAAACCACGACCGGTCCCGAGATTTATTCGCAGCTTGACGGTGACGTCGACGCCGTGATCGTCGGCGTCGGTTCGGGCGGCACGCTGACCGGGCTTGGCCGCTACTTCGCAGCGGTCTCGCCGAAGACCGAGATGATTCTCGCCGATCCGGTCGGCTCGGTGCTGGCGCCGTTGATCAAGACCGGCAAGATGCAAGAGGCCGGAAGCTGGACCGTGGAAGGCATCGGCGAGGATTTTGTGCCGCCCAATGCCGATCTGTCCCTGGTCAAAAAGGCCTACTCGATCACCGACAAGCAGAGCATGCTGGCGGTGCGCGACCTGCTGTCCAAGGAGGGCATCCTCGCCGGCTCGTCGTCCGGCACCCTGCTTTCGACGGCGCTTCGCTATTGCCGCGAGCAAACCGTGCCGAAGCGGGTCGTCACCTTCGTCTGCGACAGCGGCAACAAATATCTGTCGAAAGTGTTCGACGACTTCTGGCTGATCGAGCAGGGCCTCGCCGAGCACGAGCAGCATGGCGACCTGCGCGATCTGGTGATGCGCACACACCGCACCGGCGACATCGTGTCTGTCGGCCCGGACGAAAGCCTGCTCAACGCCTATGGCCGCATGCGCCGCTCGGATGTCTCGCAATTGCCGGTGCTGGACGACGGCAAGCTGGTCGGCATCGTCGACGAAAGCGATATCCTCGCCCACGTCGAAGGCCCCTATGACAGCCGCTGGGACCGCTTCAAGGCCCCGGTGCGCACGGCCATGACTGCCAATTTGCACACGCTGCAGGCCAGCCAGACGCTGGACGCGCTGCTGCCGGTGTTCGACCGCAACGAGGTCGCGATCGTCTTCGATGGCGACGAATTCATCGGCCTGATAACCCGCATCGACCTGATCAACCATCTGAGGCGCCGCGCAAGATGACCATCAAAGCCACCGTATCGGGCAGGAACCGTCTGGCCTTCTCGACGCGCACGATCCATGGCGGCCAGAGCCACGACCCGACGACGGGCGCGGTGATGGTGCCGATCTATGCGACCTCGACCTATGGCCAGCAGAGCCCGGGCGTGCACAAGGGTTTTGAATATGCCCGCAGCCAGAACCCGACCCGCTTCGCCTTCGAGCGCGCGGTGGCCGATCTCGAAAGCGGCGCAGCCGCCTTCGCTTTCGCCTCGGGTCTGGCGGCGATCGCCACCATTTTCGAACTGCTCGATTCCGGCGCCCATGTCGTCGCCACCGACGACATCTATGGCGGCACCTTCCGGCTGCTGGAGCGGGTGCGCAAACGCTCGGCCAACCTCCAGGTCGACTTCGTCGACTTCACCGATCTTGCCGCGGTCGAAGCGGCGATTCGCCCGGAAACCAAAATGCTCTGGGTCGAGACGCCAACCAACCCGCTGCTGCGTGTCGTCGATCTCGAAGCGATCGCAGCACTAGCCAGGCGCAAAGGCGTGCTCTCGGTTGCCGACAACACCTTCTGCAGCCCCTATCTGCAGCGGCCGCTGGAACTCGGCATCGACATATCAGTCCACTCGACGACGAAATACCTCAACGGCCATTCCGACATGGTCGGCGGCGTCGCCGTAGTCGGCGACAACAAGGATCTCGTCGACCGCCTGAAATTCCTGCAGAACGCCATCGGCGCCATATCAGGGCCGTTCGACAGTTTTCTGGCGCTGCGCGGCCTCAAGACGCTGGCGCTGAGGATGGAGCGCCATTCGTCAAACGGCCAGAAGATCGCGCACTGGCTGGAAAGCCGCCCCGACATCCGCCGGGTCATCTATCCCGGTCTCACCAGCCACCCGCAGCATGCCATCGCCAGGCGGCAGATGCATGCCTTCGGCGGCATGATCACAGTCGAGCTCGACCGCGACCTCGCCGGCACCAAGCGTTTCCTCGAGCACACGCAACTGTTCACGCTGGCCGAAAGCCTCGGCGGCGTCGAAAGCCTGATCGAGCACCCGGCGCTGATGACGCACGGCTCGATCCCGGCCGGGAAGCGGGCCGAGATTGGGATTTCCGATTCGCTGGTGCGGTTGTCGGTCGGGATCGAGGACGGCGATGATCTGATTGCGGATCTGGATCAGGCGCTGGCGAGTTGAGCGGGGCCGTCCCGTTGGATAGTGGCGTCAGGTTGAAATTTCCCGGCTGACTGGAGCATCTAACTGTGAATTGACAAAGGCGACGTACCCTCGCTTTGCTATCTGGGCAACCCTGGGAGGGAAAGCCATGGCTTACTCGTATCGTTGCAGGAACTATCCGGGAAACGAGGCATGTCCAGCGACGTTCACGGCAGAGACCGAGGCGGAAGTGATGAAGCATGTCGAACTTCACGGCGCGATCGCTCATGGGGAAGACCCGAAGCAATGGTCGCCGGAAGACCGTGAACAGGTCAAGAAGCTAATTGTAGCTACCTAAACCTGCTGTATGGAACGCGCAGAGCGCCCGTCACGATCTCCAATGCTTCGGCAAGCATTTAGGAGTTCGGCCCGATAGGCGACGCCGCCTAGACGCGGTGAAAATTTCAACTGACCACCACCGCCCGTTGACCTGAGTGGCATCCGGCGGAACTGTGGTCTTTCCTGAAATTGCCGACAGGCACGATTGAAGCATGTCCATTCGCGAGCGCCACCAACCACCGGCAACCGAAGGCCCCCTCACCTTCGCGGTGCTGGTCTTCCCCGGCTTTCCGATGATGGCGTTCAGTTCGGTCATCGAGCCTTTGCGCGCGGCGAATGTGCTGGCGAAGCGGGAATGCTACCGCTGGATCATCGTCGGCGCCGCCGAGGGGCCGGTCGAGGCCTCGAACGGCGTCGTCATCCAGCCCGGCTTCTTCGCTGAAAATGCGCCGAAGGTGGACCGCGTCGTCGTCTGCTCGGGCGGTGATGCCGATCATCTCGTCGCGGAGGACGCGGTGGGCTGGATCCGCAGGAGCCTGCGCGGCGGCGCCCATATCGGCGCGGTGGCGGATGCCGCGTTCTTCCTTGCCCGCGCGGGCCTGCTCGACGGCCATGCCTGCACCTTGCACTGGACCAGCCAGGCCGCCTTCACCGAGGCCTTTCCGGACATCGAGCTCAGGCGCGATCTCTACGTCATCGACCGCAAGCGCTTCACCTCGGCCGGCGGCGTCGGCAGCCTCGACATGATGCTGGAGATCATCACATCAGACTATGGCGCCGAACTTGCCGCCGGCGTCGCCGAATGGTTCGTCCACAGCCCGCTGCGCTCCAGCGTCGACCGCAAGCTGATGCCGCTGCGCTTACGCACCGGCGTCCAGAACGAACTGGTGCTGTCGGCCATCGCCATCATGGAGGATGCGGT
>NZ_RZSX01000355.1:0-6127 GCF_004023105.1 Mesorhizobium sp. M5C.F.Ca.IN.020.32.2.1
GTCTTGAACAGGAATGTAACCAAATGAATTTGACGGTCTTTGGAATTGGCTATGTCGGTCTCGTGCAGGCGGCGGTGCTTGCCGAAGTCGGACACCAGGTGGTGTGCGTCGACATCGACGTGAAAAAGGTCGAGCGGCTCAATCAGGGCCTCATCCCGATTTTCGAGCCCGGGCTCGAAAACCTCGTCAAGGAGAACCACGCGGCCGGCCGCATCAAGTTCACCACCGATGCCGCGGCCGCCGTCAAGCATGGCCAGATACAGATGATCGCTGTCGGCACGCCTCCGGGCGAGGATGGTTCTGCCGACCTCAAATATGTGCTGGCCGTTGCCGAGGCCATCGGCCGGGAGATGGACGCGCCCAAGATCGTCGTCGGTAAGTCGACCGTGCCGGTCGGCACCTGCGAGAAGATAAAGGCCAGGATCGCCGCGACGCTGAAGGCGCGCGGCCGCGAGGATCTGGGTTTCGACGTCGCCTCCAATCCGGAATTCCTCAAGGAAGGCTCCGCGGTGGCCGACTGCATGAAGCCCGACCGCATCATCGTCGGAACCGGCAGCGAGGATACCGAGGCGGTGATGCGTGAGCTTTACGCTCCGTTCAACCGCAACCACGAAAAGATGATCGTGATGGATGTGCGCAGCGCCGAGTTCACCAAATACGCGGCCAATTGCATGCTGGCGACCAAGATCAGCTTTATGAACGAAATGGCCAACCTGGCCGAGGAACTCGGCGCCGACATCGAGGAGGTCCGCAAGGGCATCGGCAGCGATCCGCGCATCGGCTACCACTTCATCTATCCGGGCCTCGGCTATGGCGGCTCATGCTTCCCCAAGGACGTGCGCGCCCTGATCAAGACCGCCGAAGGCGTCAAATTCGATGCCAAGCTGCTGCGCGCGGTCGAGGAACGCAACAACGAACAGAAGTCGGTCCTGTTCGACAAGGTGAACCGCTATTTCAAGGGCAATCTGAAGGGCAAGACCTTTGCGCTGTGGGGCCTCGCTTTCAAGCCCAATACCGACGACATGCGCGAGGCGCCGGCGCGTGTCTTGATGGAAGCGCTCTGGAAGGCCGGTGCCAAAGTGCAGGCTTACGATCCCGAGGCGATGCAGGAATGCCAGGCCATCTACGGACTGCGCGACGATCTGCTTTTGTGCGGGACCAAGGAGGCGGCGCTGCGTGGCGCCGATGCGCTCATGATCGCAACCGAGTGGAAGAACTTCCAGGCGCCGTCGTTCGACGCGATGAAGGATGCGCTGATCACGCCGATCATCTTCGACGGCAGAAATCTCTACGACCCCAAGGTCATCGCTCGCTACGGCATCGAATATCACAGCATCGGCAGGATGGCGGCGTGAGATCATGCGGGAAAGCCTGTTGCCATGACAGCGGGACACGACGGAGGCTGGCGGGAACTGATGGATATCTTCTGCCTTGGTAAACCGCTTTTGAACAAACCCAGAATGCGACAAGGAGCTGGAACCATGAAAGTCCTTTTTGCAGGTGGCAACGGTTACACTCCCCAGTTCAGCGGCGGTGTCCAATCCAGCACCCACCATCTGGCCGAACAGTTGCTTGAACATGGCCACGAGGCATCAGTGCTTGCCGCGCTGTTCGGCCAGGGCGTCTTTGGCTACAAGGCGCGCGCCAAGATGAAGCTTCTGAGGCAGCGCGCCGTCATCGACAGCTATCCCGGTTACCCTGTGGTGCGGGCGTGGTTTCCCTGGGAAGCGGCGCGCTTTGCCGTCGAAAGGCTCGATCCCGACGTCGCCGTCGTGCAGTGCCACAAATCGGTGCCGATCGGAAAGGCGCTGCAGGCGCTTGGCGTGCCGCTGGTCGTCTATCTGCGGAACGTCGAATTCCACGAATTGGGCGGGGATCTGCGAGAGCTGCATTCGGCGCTTTATATCGCCAATTCCGAGTTCACGGCGCGCACCTACAAGGCAAAATTCGACATCGATTCGACGGTCATACCGCCGACCATCAATCCCGCGCTCTACAGCACGCCGACGACAGGCGAGTTTGTTACGCTGATCAACCCTTACAATGAAAAAGGGTTCGAACTCGCGGTGCGCATTGCCGGCCAATGCTCCGAAATTCCGTTCCTGTTCGTCGAAAGCTGGAAGCTCGACGACGACCACCGGGCACAGATCGAACGGACCATCGCGCCGCTGCGCAATGTCAGGCTGGAAAGCCGCACCAGCGACATGAAGACGGTCTATAGCCGGACCAAGATCCTGCTGGCGCCCAGCAAATGGGAAGAGGCCTGGGGGCGCGTGGCATCCGAGGCCCATTGCAGCGGCATTCCGGTCGTCGGGTCCCGGCGCGGCGGCCTGCCGGAAGCGATCGGCGCCGGTGGCGTGGTGCTCGATTATGACGCACCGCTCGACGACTGGGCCGCGGCGATCAGGCGGCTGTGGAACGACAGCCAGGAATATGAACGGCTCTCGGCGGCGGCACGTGAATTTTCCGAGCGGCCGGCGCTGGATCCTGAACGTCAGTTCGCGACCTTCTTTTCGATGCTCGGCCGGGCGGCCCAGCAGGGTTCGCGCCAAGCCGCCTGATTAATGCATGTCGCCCAAAAGCATGCCCTTGAGGCTTGAACCGAGGTTGCGCAGCGGTCGGATGAATTGCAATCTCACTGATCGACATCAGTTCGCCTATAGCCATGAATTGTCATGACCAGTTTGTCCGATGCCGGCATCGGCTCCCATTTGCCGGCCCAACCTGCGTCCATCACCGCGCCTGCCGCAACCCATAGATCGAAGTACGCCTTCATGGGCTTGTTCGGAAAGGCACCGCCCAGAGTGTCAGCCGGCGTAACCACGGCAGCTTCTTTGCCGTCAATGAGGAAAGCAACACGTTTTCCCGCCTCGTATTCTATGCCAAGGCGGTATCTTTTCCCCGAGAGGTCGCCGAGTTGGATCCACTTTAGCCAAACGCTCTTGTGCTGATTGTCGACGTTTGCCCAAACATTGAGCTGTAGTCCTTTCGTGCCCACGAATTCAAAATCGATTTCCTCATGGGCTTTGTCGTTAAAAGTCCAAAGCGGCGCTGCAACAAGCCCTGGCTTCATCGTCGGGAGAGTGACATCCACTTCCCACCTTGCCGATGAAAAGTCCGATTTACCGCCGGCTACGACCTGTGCGGAAGCTTTCTCGCTGACAGTAAGCTGAAGCGCGCCGTCAACGATTTTGGCGTTCGCCGCCTTCCAGTCATAACCTCCGAGCTTTGGCTCGCCCCACTGCGATGGCACGAAGGGATTGTTATACTTCCAAAGTTGGAGCTTGATCGCTGACCAATCCGGAAGCTTGTCAACGGCAGCTTCCGCGTCTCCTGTGGCAGCACTCTCTGCCACGGCTCGCCTATGAACCAGTTGCAATGCTGCCGAGGTAGCAAGAAGAGCCGACAGTTGTCTGCGTGTGAAATTCATGCGTCTATCTCCGACGGCAGATTCCAGCTTTCCCGACGGCTCATGATGGCCGTTCGTGGTGACCGGCGAACCACACCGTAAATGGTGAAATCGGCGGCATGATGTCCCTTGGCCACAGTTTTGGCTCGACATCTAAGCCGGTCGTTTGACCCGGCTCTTCAGTGTCTCATAGCCGCGTTCGCCAAGCAGCCTGCGCGCGACGATCTTGATGGCCGTCTTGCGCCCTTCCTGCGAATTCATCTGTTTCAAACTGCCTGGAAAGTTGCGGGCGATCCGTCCAAGTGCAGGCAGCGACAGCGAGTCGGGATAAATGACCAGATGCGTTTCCACGCACAGCACCGGTTTGCCGGAAAGCTCGGCGATCTTAAGGGCCTGCTGGTGCTCGCTTTCGATGAACAGCATGGCATCGGACTTGCGCTAGAAATCGGCCTTGAAATTGCCATGCACGCCAAGCCGCTGCCGCTCCGCCTTGCTCGGCAGTTCGAGCATGATCAGCTTGTCGTATTTGATGTCGTGCTTTTGGAGCCATGCTTCCGTGTGGTTGCGGTATTCTCAAGCCGGCTGGTGACCAGCCATCCGATCTTGCGGGTCGGGCCAAACAGCGGCAGCGCCTCGCTCAGGAATTTCTCGTGTGCGGGTCCGTCGTCGACCTGGTTTTCAGTGTGCAGAGCGGTGATTTTGCCGGTGCGCGCATTCACTTCACCTCGCTCGGTGCCGGCGCGGGCGGCGTCCGCGCCGGCAGTAGCTTCATAGCTTCCCACAACGATATGGCAACTTTCCCGACCGCATCAAAAATGTTGCAAAGCAACAAAATAGCCCGGAAATTCGGAGCGACAGTAGGCTATCCGAATCCCAGGAAGGAGCACGATCTCCGGCGCTCAGCACGCCAAAATTACAATGGCAACCCAATCCGATTCTGACGCTCTCGTGAGGTACGACTGCGATAGCTGTCGAGCGTTCATGCACGCCAGGCCATCCGGGGTGACAAGACGCCGAGCGATGCTGCCGGCGTGCCACCGTGGCGCGGGGATATCTTCTGCTTGTCGGGTTCAAGCGGCAAGGCTTCCGGAGATGAAGCATCAAGGGCCGGGTCGAGTTGCACAGGTTCTTTGGTTCGCTCCAACGCCACACGGTCGTAAAGCGCATCGAGGAATGCGCCCGCCGGTTCCGCGGCAAACATGATCTCTGCCGTCCACCGGGCTTGACGTCGCAGTGGCGCCATCAGCTTCGGCTGACCGATATATGTCTTTAATCGTTCGATGGACAGGCAAGCGAGGCGCTCGACCTCATCCTGGAAATATTGGGCAAATTTCGCCTCGCCGCGCGAGTTGTATCCCGGATTCCAGCAATTGCCGAGATCGTTGAGTCTCATGGGTAATGAGATTCCGTTGACACCATCCTCCAGGAATTCAGGCAGGGCACAGACCCCCGTTCCGAGAACCGGGGTGTGTTCCGACATCGATTCTATCGCCGAGTATCCAAATGTATCGCCGAAGGTAGCTAGGATGCCAAAATGCGAATTGCGCAACAATCGTCGCACCGAATGGTTTGGCAACGCGCTATAATGCTGGACATTCTTCAGGTCGAGCAACTTGATATACTGGTCAAAGAATCCTGGAGTTGTCGGATCCGTCCATATGCCGCCGCCTACCTGCAGACTCGAAACGATGTTCACTCGAATAGGCAAATTCTGCTCTATTGCTTTTTCCGCGATCTTGACCGCGACGCAGCCGCCCTTGCGGCCAAAATGGGCGCCGACGAACGTCAGCACAAGTTCCTCCGCGGTGTTCTCAAGCATCGCATCTTCCACGGCAGGCACGACGATGTTCGGATGGCGGACCATCAGCTTCTCCGTCAGAAGGCTTACGTTCGGATTGTCGGCGTGCTGACCCAGAAAACACCTGCGGGCAAAATGCGACAAGGCAATAATGCGGCGGCAGCCGGGGTTCGCAATCCGGGACGCCAGGTAACGAGCCATCGGCCCGCGCTTGCGAAGGGCGAACTGACGCGGCAAATGGGATTCGAACGAGATGATGAATTTCGAAGAATTGACCGGGATCCGGTTGAACGCATGCACCACGTCGACGGACAGGGCAGGCTCGATCAACGTCACACCTTCCAACTTCGACGAGACCAGGTTGAACGGTAGGAACCGCTTGCGCAGGATTGTATGTCTGGAGACGCGCGGCGTAACGAAACTGGTCGGATATTTGTCGTTATAGACGGCAATACGAAGAGATTTGGCCATGCCTAACCACCGTATCCAAACAGCGGGATAGGGGATTTTAGCGAACTGCCCTATGGGCGCAGAACTGCCAAATCCTGCAATTCCACTGGAACCAAATACAAGCGCATGAACCCCCCGGCCCCAATTCTCACCAACTTCTCGTCATATGAAAACCGATTTTTTGCTGCAACGCAATAGAACATTCGCGCGGCCTAATGTTTGTGCGGTGCGCGGCAACCGCTAAATCCGCTACATAGCACCAAAAATGTTGCGATGCAGCAAGAGCTGTACTAGCATTCCTGCGGGCGGGCCAACAGCGGTCGAGTTTTCATGCTGCATGTCTTGTACTTGGTACACGACGTCTCCGACCCGGCAGTGCGCCGGCGGATCATAATGCTTAAGGCAGGCGGCGCCCAGGTCACACTGGCGGGCTTCCGTCGGATAGCAAGCCCGGTCGCCGACGTCGAAGG
>NZ_RZSX01000356.1:0-6105 GCF_004023105.1 Mesorhizobium sp. M5C.F.Ca.IN.020.32.2.1
GCGTCGGCGGTTTTGTGCGCGGCCGCGTTCTACATCGTCACGCTGCGCGAGGAACGGCATTTGACGACCGTGCTCGGGGCGCCGTACAAGGACTACATCGCACGGGTGCCGCGGTTTTTTCCCAATCCGCTGCTTTTTCGCGATCAGGCCGAGGTCACCTTCACACCGCGCATCTTCAATCACACGCTGCGCGACGGCTTGATGTTGCTGGCTTCCATACCGTTTTTCGAACTCATCGAGTCCGGACAGGAAAGCGGTGTAATTCCCGTCCTCTTCTGGCTGTATTAGTTGCGGATGATGGCAAAAGAGGCGACATGCATTAAATACGCCTGAATCATCCTGCAAAGGCGTCCCGCGATCGGCGGGGGCGCCTGTTTTCTTGGCCAGGCGCTGCGATCGCTGGCGAAGTTCCTCGACGATCGGATTCCCGACATGCTTAATGAAGTTCAATCGGCGCGGGTCGAACAAGCGCAGGCCAAGCGTGCGCTGGGCAGGTATCAGCACGCACGAAGGATGGTGCTTGCCGCCCTCGTGGTCGTCATGTTCGCAGCGCTGCTGTTTGGCCAGTCTGCTTTTCCTCCCGAAAGCGTGCCGCACGAAACGATCGAAATGGTCGGCGTCCTGCTGATCTTTCTGGGCATTGTCGGGCGCTTGTGGTCAACGCTCTATATCGGCGGACGCAAATCCTCCGAGGTGGTTACCGGCGGACCCTATTCGATCACCCGCAATCCGCTCTATGTCTTCTCCTCTATAGCTGCCGCCGGCGTCGGCGCGCAGATGGGCTCGATCACTGCGGCGATCGGCTTCGCGGTGATTTGCGCCGCCGCCTTTCAAGTCGTCATCCTGCGCGAAGAGAAGTTCCTGAAGGAGGCCTTCGGTACTCCATTCCAGGCGTATATGGCGCGGGTGCCGCGCTTCTTTCCGAAGCTTTCGCTGTATCAGGAAGGCGACACCGGCAGCTTCAAGCCGCGCCTGCTGCGGACGACGCTGCTCGACGGACTGGTATTCCTCGTTGCCCTGCCGTTTTTCGAATCGATCGACGGCGCCCAGCAATCGGGCATACTGCCGGTGCTGTTTCGTTTCCCATAGGCACAGGGTGTTGCGCGCCGGCCCGCTTTGACGTATAGCACCGCCGTTCCCAAAAACCGCCCGGCAGGGCATGCCGTGGCGGTTTCATTTGCTTTTCGGGCTTTGGTCGGCCTGAAGCGAACAAAAAGCGCGATGATGCGCACATAAACGGAGTAGCAAAATGCCCAAGATGAAGACCAAGTCAGCCGCCAAGAAGCGGTTCAAGATCACAGGTACGGGTAAAGTCCTGTCGGCTGCGGCCGGCAAGCGTCACGGCATGATCAAGCGTTCCAACAAGTTCATTCGAAATGCCCGCGGCACGATGGTTCTGGCTGAACCGGATGGCAAGAAGGTCATCAAGAATTTTCTGCCGAACGGCCTCTAAGGCATTCGGTCTGGACAACGTTTTAAGGAGATCATGACATGGCACGCGTAAAAAGAGGCGTCACTTCGCACGCCAAGCACAAGAAGGTCCTGAAAGCCGCCAAGGGTTTTTATGGCCGCCGCAAGAACACGATTCGCATCGCCAAGCAGGCGGTGGAAAAGTCGCTGCAGTACGCCTACCGCGACCGCAAGAACCGCAAGCGTTCGTTCCGCGCTCTCTGGATCCAGCGCATCAATGCCGCGACCCACGAGCATGGCCTGACCTATGGTCGCTTCATCGACGGTCTCAACAAGGCCGGCATCGAGATCGATCGCAAGATCCTGTCGGACATGGCCATCCACGAGCCGCAGGCATTTGCCGCACTTGTGGCCAAGGCCAAGGTCGCCCTCGAATACCTCAAGAACACCACGCCGAACGCTTTTGAAAGCGCTGTAGCCTAACCAGCGCCTTCCCAAGCACTTCGACACTTGATTTGGGAAACCCGCGCTGGCAGGGCTGGCGCGGGTTTTTCTTTGCCTCCAATCGGGCCTGAAACATGAGTGACATGGAAACCCTCGAAAATTCCCTGATGACCGACATCGCGTCGGCCGCCGACGAGGCCGCGATCGAAGCCGTGGGTGTTTCAGCGCTCGGCAAGAAGGGCTCGGTCTCAGAAATGCTGAAGACGCTCGGCTCGATGAGCGCAGAAGAGCGCCAGATAAAAGGCCCGGCTATCAACGGCCTCAAGACCCGCGTCACCGAGGCGCTTACCGCGCGCCGCGCCGAGCTGAAGGACGTGGCGATCGCGGCACGGCTCGCGGCGGAAAAGGTCGACGTCACATTGCCGGTGCGGCAATCGCCGGCCGAGCGCGGCCGCATCCATCCGATTAGCCAGGTCAGCGACGAGATTGCCGCGATCTTCGGCGACCTCGGCTTTGCCATCGCCGAAGGCCCCGATATCGAGACCGACTATTACAATTTCACCGCGCTGAATTTCCCCGAAGGCCATCCGGCGCGCGAGATGCACGACACCTTCTTCTTCCAGCCGGACGAGAAGGGCGAGCGCAAGCTTTTACGCACCCACACCTCTCCGGTGCAGATCCGCACCATGGAGGTGCAGAAGCCGCCGATCCGCATCGTCATCCCCGGAAAAACCTACCGGCAGGACTCCGATGCCACCCATTCGCCGATGTTCCATCAGGTCGAGGGACTGGTGATAGACAAGACGGCCAATGTCGCCAACATGAAATGGGTGCTGGAGGAGTTCTGCAAGGCTTTCTTCGAGGTGCCGCAGGTCAAGATGCGCTTCCGGCCGTCCTTCTTCCCGTTCACCGAACCGAGCATGGAGGTGGACATCCAGTGCGACCGTTCGCGGCCGGGCGAGGTGCGCTTCGGCGAAGGCTCCGACTGGATGGAGATCCTCGGCTGCGGCATGGTCCACCCCAACGTGCTCCGCTACGGCGGGCTCGATCCCGACGAGTATCAGGGCTTTGCCTGGGGCATGGGCATCGACCGCATCGCCATGCTGAAATACGGCATGCCGGACCTGCGCGCCTTCTTCGACGCCGATGTGCGCTGGCTGTCGCATTACGGCTTCCGGCCGCTCGACATGCCGACGCTATTCGGGGGCTTGAGCGCATGACAGCGGCCCACACCGGCGGCTGCCGTTGCGGCGCCGTGCGGCTCGAGGCTTCGGCCGAACCGCACCATGTCAGCTATTGCCATTGCGGCGATTGCCGGCGGGCCAGCGGCGCGCCGGTGTCGGCTTTCGTCGGCTTCATGACCGAGCAGGTCGCCTTCACGGGCAAGGCGCTGAAGATGTTCGAGAACGGGTCGGTGACGCGCTCCTTTTGCGGCGTCTGCGGCTCGCCGATCGCCTATGTCGACGAGCGGCTGGCCGACCATATCTATTTCGTGCTCGGCGCCATGGACATGCCGGCCTATTTCAAACCGACGCACCATGCCCATGTGCGCGAGCAACTGCCCTTCCTGCACATGCCGGACGATTTGCCGCGCCATTTGAAGACCAGCGTGCCCAGACCATCAGACGGAAAACAGTCATGAAACTCACCCTCTCCTGGCTCAAGGATAACCTCGAGACCGACGCCTCGCTGGCCGAGATCGTCGAGCGGTTGACCTCGATCGGCCTCGAAGTCGAGCATGTCGACGACAGGTCGAGCCTGAAGCCGATCGTCATCGCCAAGGTGCTGACGGCGGTGCAGCATCCCGACGCCGACCGGCTGCGCGTTCTGACGGTCGATACCGGCGACGGCAAGGCCCCGGTGCAGGTCGTCTGCGGTGCGCCCAACGCCCGCGCTGGCCTGATCGGCGCCTTTGCAGCACCCGGCACCTATATTCCCGGGATCGACGTGACGCTGGCGGTCGGCAAGATCAGGGGTGTCGAAAGTCATGGCATGATGTGCTCCGAGCGCGAGCTCGAGCTTTCCGAAGAGCATGACGGCATCATCGACCTGCCCGCCGAGGCGCCTGTTGGCACCAGCTACGCCGCCTACGCGCATCTCGACGATCCGGTCATAGAGATCAATTTGACGCCGAACCGTCCGGACGCGACCAGCGTCTATGGCATCGCCCGCGATCTGGCAGCGAGCGGGCTCGGCCGCCTCGTCGGCGGCGCGATCATGCCGCATGCCGGCGACGGCATGTGCCCGGTCAAGGTGAAGATCGAAGCACCGGAGCTCTGCCCGGGTTTCGCGCTCAGGCTGGTGCGCGGCGTGAAAAACGGCCCGTCGCCGAAATGGCTGCAGCAGCGGCTGATCGCCATTGGGCTGAGACCGATCAGCGCGCTGGTTGACATCACCAACTACGTCACCTTCGACCGCGGCCGGCCGCTGCATGTGTTCGACGCCAACAAGGTCGCCGGCAACCTCACCGTGCGGCGGGCCAGCGATGGCGAAAAGGTACTCGCCCTCGATGGGCGCGAATACACGCTGACGCCTGACATGTGCGTCATAGCAGACGAGGACGGCGTCGAATCGATCGCCGGCATCATGGGCGGCGAGCATTCCGGCTGCGACGAGAACACCACCGACGTGCTGATCGAATCCGCACTTTGGGATCCGATCACCACCGCGCGCACCGGCAGGACGCTAGGCATCATCAGCGATGCGCGTTACCGGTTCGAGCGCGGCGTCGACCCTGAATTCATGGTGCCCGGGGTGGAACTGGCCACCAAGCTGGTGCTGGATTTCTGCGGCGGGACGCCGACCGAAACCGAAGTCGTCGGCTATGCCGGCCATGTCGAGAAGATCGTTTCCTTCCCATTGTCGGAAGTGAAGCGGCTGACCGGCATCGAGGTGCCCAGGGACGGGAGTCTCGCCATCCTTTCGCGCCTCGGCTTCAAACCGGAAGGCGTGGGTGATGTCATCAATGTCGCCGTGCCATCCTGGCGGCCGGATGTCGATGGCAAGGCCGACTTGGTCGAGGAAGTCATGCGCATCCATGGCATCGACAATATCGCCCCGCAGCCGCTCGGCGCGCATGATGCCGTCAATGCCAAGATCCTGACCACGCTGCAGGTCCGCACCCGCGCCGCCAAGCGGGCGCTGGCGGTGCGCGGCATGATGGAGGCGGTCACCTGGTCGTTCATTCCGGCAAAACATGCCGAACTGTTCGGCGGCGGCGAGACAGCACTCAAGCTCGCCAATCCGATCGCCGCCGACATGTCCGACATGCGGCCGTCGCTGCTGCCGGGCCTGATCGCCGCCGCGCAGCGCAATGCCGACAAGGGCATCGGCGATGTCGCGCTGTTCGAAGTATCGGGCACCTATGAGGGCGATGCGGCCGACCAGCAGCGACGCGTCGCCGCCGGCGTTCGGCGCGGCACGGCCAAGCTCGAAGGCTCCGGCCGGCATTGGGCCGGCAATGCCGGTCCGGTCGGCGTTTTCGACGCCAAGGCCGACGCGATCGCAGCACTCGAAGCCTGCGGCGCGCCGGTCGAGCGGCTGCAGATCGAGGCCGGCGGCCCGGCCTGGTATCATCCCGGCCGTTCCGGCACGATCAAGCTCGGACCTAAAGTCATATTGGGAACTTTCGGCGAATTCCACCCTAAGACGCTGGAGGAACTGGACGTCTCCGGGCCGCTCTGCGGCTTCGAGGTCTTCGTCGACGCCGTACCCGAGCCGAAGGCCAAACCGACGCGGACGAAACCGAAGCTGGAACTGTCTGCCTTCCAGGCGGTCAAGCGCGATTTCGCCTTCGTCGTCGACAAAGCGGTCGAAGCCGGCACGCTGACCCGCGCCGCCCTTGCCGCCGACAGGAAGCTGATCACCAATGTCTCGGTCTTCGACGTGTTCGAAGGGGCATCGCTCGGCGCGGCCAAGAAATCGATCGCCATCGAAGTGTCGATCCAGCCGGTCGATAAGACGCTGACCGACGAGGATTTCGAGACGCTGGCAAAGCGCATCGTCGAGAATGTGAACAAGCAGACCGGCGGAGTGCTGCGGGCATAAATCGGATTTGGAAACAAAGAAGGGGCGCAGGAGCGCCCCTTCTAATTTTCATTCGGCCGGGGTCTAGAGCGGGATGGGATTTGTAAGAGTCGTGGGATTCCCAAATCATCGCAGTTCTGATTCAACATTCATGCTGGGAGGAGGCCAGTTTGGATGGCAGGATATTCGATGGACCTTCGCGAGCGGGTTGTAGCCGCGGTCAAG
>NZ_RZSX01000357.1:0-585 GCF_004023105.1 Mesorhizobium sp. M5C.F.Ca.IN.020.32.2.1
GCGTCCTTCCATGGCGATATGCCGCATTGTCGATGTCCAGGCCTCGCGGTCGTCCGCCGTCGGCGCGCAATACAAAGCGATCCCCTGGCCGTACATGGCCATGCGCATCAGCGGCATGTAGTTTTCCCAGCAGATGACCGCGCCGAGCTTTCCCCAAGGTGTGTCTACCGTCGCGAGGGTCGAGCCATCGCCCAAGCCCCAGCACAGGCGCTCGAAGGCGGTGGGCATCAGCTTCCGGTGCTTTCCGAGGAGCGAGCCATCCGGTCCCAAGAACAGCGCTGTGCAGTACAGCGTACCGCCATCGCGCTCGATGACGCCGATCACGACATACATCTCGGCCTCCCGCGCTGCGGCGCCGAGCGTTGCCGTTTCCTTTCCCGGAACCTCAATGGCGCTCTCGAAATAGGCGGCAAATTCATCTCGCCCTTTAGCTGTGCGACCACCGAAGAAGGCCCCGAAACGCGCACCATGCGGATAGCCACCGATCAGGGCCTCAGGGAAAACGGCGAGTTGCGCGCCGCGAGTGCCGCACTCGAAGATGAGCGATACGGCCTTATCGACAGTGGCAACGGTATTTCCGCCTAC
>NZ_RZSX01000357.1:595-6095 GCF_004023105.1 Mesorhizobium sp. M5C.F.Ca.IN.020.32.2.1
CTACAGTTGCGGCTTGGACAACGCCCGCTTTCAAACGCATCGAAGTCAGTTCCTCACCTCTATCGAGGTCCCCTGCCTCTTCTTTTTTCGAGATGAGTAACCATTGAAGATTTGCACGTCCAATCAGAAAAAACCGGCTAGTCATACGGAAACGTAATGTCGCGCCGCGGAGCGTCACGCCCAGTTCACACGACGGCAGCCCCATCGAGACGACGCTCAAATTGCTACGGGCGGTGCTTGTGAGCCCTCTGCGCGTTCTCGATGACGCATGCCGCGCAACTGGTGATCGGCAAGGAACGATGGTTGGATCGCAATTCCGCGACCGGTGCCACGTACGGAGCATTACTTCGCTGCGCGCTCCGCACGTAGCGACTGCTCCTCGGCGTGGAGCTCGGATCGTCAGACAGGCTGCAGGCCAGCGGCCCGGAGTTGGCTTCTGCCGTCCTCCGATGTCAGAGCTGCGGTGATCGCATCGAGGGCGTCAGGACTGGCCGATCTGGTAGCCGAAGCGGCGGAAAATACCGTCAGGCATTGTGCCTCGTCTGGCAGGGGTGTGATCGGGCCCAGGCCACCGACCGCATGCAGCTCGCTCAGTTGCTGGATGGCTATTTCCGCCTGTCCCTTTGCTACGAACTCTCCGGTAAAGCCGGCGGGGGAGATGATGGCCTTGCGCCTCACAAGCTCTTCGATGTCGAGCCGGCGTATGAGCTCGGCGAAGAAGATGCCGCTCGCGCCGCTAGCCGAATAGGCAATTGATCCGGTCCCGACCAGGACGTCGCGCAGCTTCTCGGGCGTGCTGATATCGATAGCCGATGCACCTATGGCCTGGGCAATGCCGATCGATGATATGGCGATGTCTTGGTAGTTGGGGTTCAAGATTCCTTCCTCAACCAACCGAAGAATCCCCTCCCTGGTGAGAACCACGACATCGGCCTGTTCGCCGTTCCGTAGACGATCCAGCAGAATCTTGGTTGGGGCGAAAGTCAGGCGAAGATTCCGGCCGTCGAGTGTTGATCCGATGGATTCCATGACGGTCTGCAGCGCCAGGGTGGATGCGAGCGTGATTGTTTTTCCCTGACTCGTAGACACCTTCGGGGTCACGGCTTTGCGATTTCGTTGTATGAATGCGCGGCGGAGTCGAAGCCCGGAGATCGAAACTCCACCCCCAGCAACTCCTCGAAGGACTTCACCATGGAGCCCTTGTCCCCGGCGCCGTGCCCGCGCAGCAGGGTCATCTGGTAGGAGGCTGTCGCAGCGGCCGTAACGGGCAGGGGAACGCACAGCTCCGACGCGATCTGAGCGCAGCTGACGAGATCCTTGTAAGCCGCGCTCATCGGATAGCCCTGCGAGAAGTCTCCCGAAAGAATGCGCGGTATGAAGAATTCGGAGGCGAAGCTCCTACCTGTTCCGCTATTGATCACTTCGCCGATGCGATCGGGATCAAGGCCGAGTTTCGACGACAGCGGAAGGATCTCCGCCAGGGCCGCCGCGTTGACGTTGAAAAGCAGCTGGTTGATGAGCTTGGCAAGCTGGCCATTGCCCACCTTTCCCATGTAGAGCACCCGGCTCGAAAAAGAAGAAAACACGTCGCCGACGTCTTCGAACGTCTTCCGATCTCCGCCGCACATCACGGTGAGGGTGCCTTCACGGGCACGGCTGGCCATGCCGGAAACCGGTGCATCGAGGAATTGGATGCCTCGATCGGCCAGGCGCCCCGCGATAGTGAGCGTTTGCGCGTATCCCGTGGTACTCAGATCCACTAGGATCCGACCGGGTCGCAGCGTGTCCAACAGACCCTCGCCGAAAAGCAGGCTCTCGATCGCCTTTGCATCGGGGAGACAGGTGAAGATGATGTCGGCCTCGCCCAATGCGATCGGATCGGCCGCGGCCAGGGCGCCAAGTTGTTGGAACTCCGCTCGAATAGCTTCCGACCGTCCGACAACGATCAGGTTGCCGTGGGCCCTCAGCAAATTCAGAGCGATCGGCTTGCCCATCTGCCCAAGCCCCACAATGCCGATCTTCATCGTCGCCTCTCTCATGCCGAGCAGGTGATGGGTTCAAGGGCTCGCGGGATTGGCGCGAAGGAAATTGAAGTCGCATCCCTGATCGGCTTGGAGAACCTCCCGGTAATAAAGGCTCTTGTAACCACGGGGCGGAACCATCGTATCCGGCGCGGCAGATCCGCGCCGCCGCTCCAGTTCGGTGTCCTCGACCAGGACATCGATGCGGCGTTCGCTGACCGACAGGCGGATCAGATCGCCATTGCGGATCAGGCCAAGCGGGCCGCCGGATGCGGAGTCGGGCGCGACATGGAGAACGATCGTCCCATATGCGGTGCCGCTCATGCGGGCATCGGAAATGCGAACCATATCCTTCACCCCCTGTGCGGCCAGCTTCCTTGGGATGGGCAGATACCCGGCCTCCGGCATGCCGGCCGCGCTCTTGGGCCCGGCATTCTGAAGAACCAGGAAATCGTCGGGTCTGACGTCGAGATCAGGGTGGTCGATACGGGCGGCCAGATCCTCCAGCGAGGTGAAGACGACTGCCCGTCCCTGCCTTTCGAAGAGCACGGGATCCGCCGCCGCGCGCTTGAGGATCGCTCCCCGGGGAGCGAGATTACCGAACAGTGCGACGAGCCCGCCCTGGGGCTGCAGCGGGTCCGACTGCGAGCGGACGACATTGCGATCGACATGGTCGCCGCGAGCATCGAGGCGCTGCCCGAGCGTTTCGCCCGAAACCGTCATGCAGTCCAGATTGAGAAGCGGGCGCAGTTCCCGCAGCACCGCCCCAATCCCGCCGGCGGCATGCAGGTCTTCCATGTAGAACGGGCCCGTGGGCTTGAGGTCCACCAGAACGGGCGTCGTATCCGAGAGCCGATTCAGCCATTCCAGATCGACCTCGATTCCCATGCGTCCGGCAATGGCGGTGAGATGGATGATGGCATTGGTCGAACCACCGATAGCCAGCAGGACCCGAAGGGCATTTTCGACGGAGTCGCGCGTGATGATCTTGTCGATGGTCGTCCTTGTGCGGATCAGCTCGAGCGCGGCAGTCCCCGAGGCTTCGGCCGCCCGAAGCCGGTCGGCATGAACCGCGGGAATGGCCGCCGTGCCGGGGAGCATGATGCCGAGGGCCTCCGCTATGGAGGCCATCGTGCTCGCCGTGCCCATGACGGCGCATGTGCCGCTGGTCGTCGCGAGATTACCTTCCACCTCCTCGATCGTCCGCCGATCGATGTCGCCGCCCCGGAATTTGGCCCAGAACCGGCGGCAATCCGTGCAGGCGCCAAGGCGCTCGCCTCGCCAGCGTCCAGTCATCATGGGACCGGTGACCACCTGGATCGTTGGCAGTCCTGCGGACGCCGCGCCCATCAGCTGCGCCGGAACCGTTTTGTCGCATCCGCCGACGAGCACCACCGCGTCCATCGGCTGCCCGCGGATCATCTCCTCGGTGTCCATCGACATCAGGTTGCGGAAGAAGAGGCTGGTGGGAGAAAGAAACACTTCCCCGAGCGAAATCGTCGGAAACTCCAGCGGCAGGCCGCCAGCCGCGAGAACCCCTCGCTTCACGGCCGCCACGAGTTCCGGCACGCCGCGGTGGCAATTGTTGAATTCGCTATAGGTGCTCGCGATACCGACGACTGGCTTTCTGAGCAGGTCGGTCGAAAAGCCCATGGACCGGGCCATAGACAGCCGCAGATAGCGGGCAAAGTCGCGATCGCCATAGTTGGTGAGACCGTTTGCCAGTCCGCCAAAATCCTTGGTCTCGCTCATGTCCTCGTCTCCGGAGGTGCCGACCGGCGGCGGTCAGCGTGTTACGCCAGCATAGCCGTTGGCCATCAGGGTCGTCATTGAACCCACTTCGAGGGGATTGATCTCGGTGAGCAGGTCGTTGTCGGCCGCGAAGTCGCGTCCGTAGCATGCGCTGATGATGTTCAGCGAACTTTGATGCAGCGGCATGGCCACGCCCGCAAGCTTGGCGAGATAGATGGTCGGCACAATGCCGTATGGCACGTCTTCGGTGATCCAGCGCGTGTCGAGGCCAGTGGGTCCGACCGGGTCGCTGCCGCGTCCCACCTGCTTCGCGCAAATCTCGGTAACCGACTCGCCGGTGATACCGTAGGAAAGTCGATAGTGATCGAAGATCGTCCTGACGGACTTGCCTAAGGCGTTGGCGACAGCGAGCCGCTCCTTGTCCAGCGCTTCGATGCATTTCCCGACGGTAGACGTCACCATCGTATTCTGCAGCCAGCTTTCGTTTCGCTCTATCCTCGTCAGGTTACAGAGCGCTTCCGCGAGGTGAGCTTGAGGATTGATGTTGCTGAGTGCGATCGTGAGGATGTCGTCCTTGGGTGCGAAGCGGTCGCCGAACAGGCCGACGCAGATGTCCAGGGCACGCGCCGCATGACGAGCTGGAAGCGTCGCCATGTCTACCGTGGACCGGAGGGCGCCAACATTGATGTGATTGGCGCCGCGTGGCTTGCCGGTGAGGACGGTCGTACTCCAGGCGACGATCGGAATGTCGACGCCGCGCTCCGCGAGCTTCTTGGAGAGATAAAGCGCCGCGAAGGAAAGATGTCCGCTGATTATGATAGTGTGGCGTTGCTCGACAAAGGGAATCAGGGCGTCCAGGACGCGTCGGTGACCGTAGGCCGGCAGGGCGAGCACGATCACATCGGCTTTCGCCAGCTCCTCAGCGGAGGTGCAAGTCCTTGGACTGAAGGATCCCTCGACGGCCCCGGTGACGATCATGGCTTCGCCATTCCGAAGGGCCTCGCTTCGTTTGCCAGAGGGAGACCATACGGAGGCATCGTGGCCGTTGAGCAATAGGAAGGCCGCGTAGCCCATGCCGATATTGCCCGCCCCTACGATTCCAACTTGCATCTACTCTTTTCCATTTTGGGGGATTAAACGCGATCGAAAATCGCTGTCACTGCGGGGCAACCACAGGCGCAGGTTTCATGGACTATTGCTCTATTTCCGTAGCCTCGAATTCGGCCAGCATGGAGACGGTCAACGGAACGAATGGCGGCCGCGGATAATAGAGGCCAACTTGGTCGGCCGGCAGGCCACCAACCGACTTGACCAGTTCATGAACCGGGTATCCGCATTGCCGGCCCTGACATGGACCCATTCCGGCGCGCGTGAAGGTCTTGAGCTGGTTGGGACCCTTGCAGCCAGTGCGAACGGCGGCGTTCCTCAAGCCCCCGGCGGTCAGTTCCTCGCAGCGGCACAGGATCGTCGCATCCTCTGGCTTTGCGAGGGCAATGTTGGGAGGATAGACGCCATCGAGAAAGCTGCGGAAGGACTTTTGCAGCGCGTGCATGCCGCGAAGCCGTGCCGCGTCTGCCCTGGCTTGTTTCGGCCGCAACAGGCCATTGTGGAGAAGAATTCCAATCGCTGCGATTTCGCCTTCGATCTCGGCATTGACCGCGCCGCCGATCCGCGCACTGTCGCCGGCGAGATACAATCCCTCCAGTCCGGCGTTCATCCATTGGTCG
>NZ_RZSX01000358.1:0-6086 GCF_004023105.1 Mesorhizobium sp. M5C.F.Ca.IN.020.32.2.1
GGATGGATCGGGCTGACATGGTGGTTCTCGCCGACGGTCCCTCGCCCGGCATAGCCAAGTTGCAGCACGGCGCCGTTGTCGACCGCCATCTGCAGCGCGTTGCGCACCTTTTGGTTGTCATAGGGCTTGTGGGTGATGTTGGTGCGGGCAACCAGTGTGGTCGCTGTCGCGACCTCCGACTTCACCAAATCCATCTTGTCGAGGATGTCGATGAAGTCTGCGGGCGTCTCGAAGTTGATGTCGATCTCGCCGGACTCGAACGCGTTCACGGTGGCGTTGAAGTCGGTGCCGTAGTCGATGAATTCGACACTGTCGAGAGGCGCCTCGCCGCCCCACCACTTGCCGTTCTCACGACGCTTGACGACCGCTTTCTGGCCGACATCATAAGAGACAAGCTCGAAAGGTCCAGTACCGATCGGCTTCTTGATCGGGTCGGCGCCGTCGGCGTCAAAGTTGCGGTGGACGACGAGCGCCGGATAGTCGGTGAAGTTCGGGATCAGCGAGATATCAGGCTCGTTCAGCTTCAGCTTGACGGTGTTGTCGTCGACCTTGGTTATGGCGCCATCTCTTGCCTTGCCGGTCTTTGCGTCGATCAGCGCGCCGACGCGCGCGGCCATCGAATTGCCCGAGGCGCCTTTCTCGCACCAGCGCGTCAGATTGAAGACAACGTCATCGGCGTTGAAGGCATCGCCATTGTTCCAGGTCACGCCCTTGCGCAGGTGCAGCGTATATTCGGTGGCGTCGTCATTGACGTCCCAGCTTTCGAGCAGAACCGGTTCGAAGGTGAACTGTTTGGTGTAGCGCACCAGCGGCTCCAGCCAGGTGCGGGTGACGTTTGCCATCTCCACCCAGTCATAAGTGCGGGGATCCTTCTGCGCCTTCACCGACATCGAAACGTGCAGCGTTCCGCCCTTCTTCGGCTCCTCGGCCAAAGCCTGCTCCGGCACGGCCAGACCGATCATGCCGTAGGCAAGGGCCGTCGATGCCCCAAAGGCGCTTGCCAGCGCCAGAAACTCGCGCCGGTCCATCCGGCCTGCACGCGTCTCTGCCGCCATTGCCTCGATCGCATCCGGCACGCGATCGCCGTTGCTTCTGACGATTGTCATTTTTTCCTCCCGTCTGGTTCCCGTCAGGTCTTCGCCTGTCCTATTAACTAACGCTGTCCGGCAGCTTCTCCTCACGCAGCGCAATCAAATCTTCGAGACCATCGGCAATGCCCTCATCGAGCTTCGGCTCCTCATAATCCGCGAGCATGTTGCGCGCTTTCTCGCGGCCGCGCGTGTCGTGGTCCTTTGCCCCTTCACCCTTCCACTGTTCGTAGGAATTGAAATCCATGATGCTGGGCATGAAAAAGGCGGACTCGAAATGTTCAAGCGTGTGCTGGGTGCCGAGGAAGTGGCCCTGCGGCCCCACCTCGCGGATCGCCGCCATCGCTTCCTTGAAATCGTCGAACGGAAGGCCGCCAGCATATTTGTACCAGCCAACAAGCTGTTCGCAGTCCGTCGCAAATTTTGAATAGCCGCAGGTCAGGCCGGCCTCGAGCCATCCGGCGGAGTGCCAGATGTAGTTGGCGCCGGCAAGGATGGCGGCATGCATCAGCATGTTCGCCTCGTAGCCCGCCTGGGCGTCATTCAGCTTCGATCCGACATGGAAGCCCGACGTGCGCCAGGGCAGCCGGTATTTCCGCGCCAGCGCCCCCATCAGATACATCATCTGGGCCGCCTCAGGCGTGCCGCCCATGGGAGCGCCGGTCTTCATGTCCACCGTAACCATGAACTGCCCGTAGATCTGCGGCGAACCTGGACGGAGGAGCTGTGTGAACGCGACGCCAGCCAGCGCTTCCGCATTGACCTGCGCGACCGCACCTACGGCAGAGGCCGAAGTCGAGGCGCCGCAGAGGGCGAACGGCGCCAGGATCAGTGGCTGGTTGTGACGCGCATAGACCTTCATCGCGTCCAGCATGGTGGCGTCCCATACCAGTGGCGAGTTGCAATTGGTGATCGCCACCAACACAGGGTTGTCACGGACGTAGTCCTCGCCGAAAACGATGCCTGCCATCGCCATCGTGTCTTCGGCTCGATCCCTGGACGTCACGATGCCCATGAACGGCTTGTCGGAATGCTTCAGCGCCGAATGAATGATGTGGAGGTGACGCTTCGGCACCGCAATTTCCATCGGCTCGCAGATGATCGAGCTCGACGAGTGCAGCGCTGGCGCCATGTAAGCGAGCTTATGAAAATTCTGAAGGTCGGCGAGCGTGCCATAGCGCCTGTTGTTGTCGAGGTCGCGCACGTAAGGCGCGCCATACATCGGCACGAAGATGGAATTCTTACCGCCGACGCGGACCGAGCGCTCAGGGTTGCGCGCATTGAGCGTGAACTCCGGCGGGACTTTCGAGACGAGTTCCATCAAGAGCGCGCGGTCAATGCGGACGCGCGTCTCAGAGACATCGGCTCCGGCGGCCATCCACAGTGCTATGGCCTCGTCGTCGCGGAACTCGCAGCCAACCTCTTCGAGGATGGCGAGCGACTCCTGGTGGATAAGCTCGACAGCCTCGTCCGGGACGATTTGGTATGCGGGTATGTTGCGAACGAGCGTCGGAAACGACGCCATGGGAGTTCCCCGCAGCGCCTTGCGGCCCAGGCGGCCGCCACCTCGGCGGCTGGCGTGTTCGGTGACTTCGGTGGCCGGTGCGTTCATGGCAAACTCTATCCTCCCAATGATGACCAGCGTAGCGAGAGAAAATATGGCTGTGACGTTGGAAAATCCTGATCTCTTGTATAAGCTCAGCTTATGCGAAGCTTGCGCCATCTGCTGCCCTCGGCCGGCAGCCTGATCGTTTTCGAGGCCGCCGGGCGGTTGTCGAGCTTTACCGCCGCCGGGCGAGAGCTCGGCATGACGCAGGCTGCCGTGTCCTATGCGATCCGCGGCCTCGAAGAGCAGCTGGGCGCGAAACTGTTCCAGCGCCGCCATCGGCAGGTCAGCCTTACCGAAGCCGGCGACCGCTTCCACGCTGACGTCTCGCTCGGCCTGTCGCACATTCGCAGGTCAGCGGAGGACCTGCGCCAGCAGGCGACCGGCGGCCATGTGACGCTCGCCGCGTCGACGGCCTTCGCCTCGTTCTGGATGATGCCGCGCCTGCAGCAGTTTCGCGACGAACTGCCGGGCATCGACCTGCGCATCCAGACCGCCGACCGTGATCTCGACATCATCGCCGAAGACATCCCGCTCGGCGTTCGCGGCGGCGAACCGAGGGAATGGCCGGACTATCATTCGCTGCCGTTGGCCGATGAGGAAATATTCCCAGTTGCGGGCGCGAGCTATGTGGCGCGATTCGGGCTGCCGGAAACGGTCGAGGATCTTCCATCACACCGGCTC
This sequence comes from Mesorhizobium sp. M5C.F.Ca.IN.020.32.2.1, assembly GCF_004023105.1. Lineage (NCBI taxonomy): Bacteria > Pseudomonadati > Pseudomonadota > Alphaproteobacteria > Hyphomicrobiales > Phyllobacteriaceae > Mesorhizobium > Mesorhizobium sp. M5C.F.Ca.IN.020.32.2.1. The sequence continues at coordinate 3,379 of NZ_RZSX01000358.1, forward strand.
ATCCATCTCGAAGAGCCGTTTCGCGATGCCGCGAGCTGGGACGAGTGGTTCCAGTCGGCCGGGGTCAACATCACCGATGCCGGGCGCGGCTTGCGCATCAACGATTATGCGCTGGTGATCCAGGCGGTCATGGAAGGCCAAGGCATTGCGCTCGGCTGGGGTCACCTCGCCGAGCGGCTGCTGGCGTCAGGACTGCTGGTGCGTGCGACCGGCCACACGATGACGACCGGCAAGGGATTTCATATCATCTGGTCGAGAAACCGCGAGCTCAGCGACAACGCCCGCAAGGTTCGGGACTGGCTGGCCGCGCAAGCGCGAGGCTCCCATTAATGCTCGTCAGATCGTCACGACGATCTTGCCGAATTGCTCGTTCGACTCGAGAAAGCGATGCGCCTCGACGATCTGCTCGAATGGAAAGATTTTGGCGATCACCGGCCGAAGCGACCCCGACATCAACCCGTCAAGGATGAACGTCTTGGCGGCCTCCAACCGCGCCGGATCGCCAGTGATTTCGTGGACGAGATAGCCGCGCAGCGTCAGCGTCTTGGCCAGCACGGCGAATAGCGGGAACGGCGTTGGTTCGATGCTCAAGCCGCCATATTCGATGAGAATGCCACCCCGTGCCATCGCCGCCGTCAGAGGCGCGAATATCGGGCCGCCGACTGCGTCGAACACCACTCGGATGTCCTCCGGGCCGGCGATGTCCTTCAGCCGGGCTTCCAGATCTTCGTCCGCTAAAGAAATAACATGGGCGGCGCCGAACTCGAGCAAGGCCTCTCTCTTGGCAGATGTCCGCGTGGCCGCGATCGGGGTCGCGCCAACCATGTTGGCAATCTGGATCGCGGCGAGTCCGACACTGCTTGATGCCGCGGTAATGACGACAAAATCGTCCCTGCTGAGCTTGGCAATGTCGATCAATGCGCCATAGGCGGTGAGATACTGCGTCCAGACGGCTGCCGCCTCTTCCCAGCTGAGCGATGGCGGGTGCTTGACCACGAGGTGGGCGGGATATGTGGCAATCTCACCATAGGCGGGCCAGCGGGCCATCGATAGTGGCGGCACGACACTGACGGCCTCACCTGGCGCAAAACCGCCCACGCCTTCGCCGACCGCTTCGACGACACCGGCTGCCTCAAGGCCAAGACCGGAAGGCAATGGCGGCGTCTGGATATAGGTGCCCCACCGCATCAGCGCCTCGGCCCGGTTGAGCCCCAACGCCTTGACCCGGATCTGAATCTCGCCCCGACTAGGCCTGGGAATATCGACATTCTCGATGCGCAGAACCTCGGGACCACCATGCTGATGAAAACGAACAACGCGTGCCATCCGGCCATAACTCCAAAATATTTGAACCGAATACGCTATGCCAACAGCCGCCTGGCAGATAAATAGCTGCTTGGGCAAGACAGTAGAAACTGAGAGTTTTGAATATGGATCGCCTTACCAGCATGGCCGTGTTCGTCAAAGCCGTTGATCTGGGCTCGTTCGCGGCGGCTGCTGCCGCTCTCGATCTGTCCGGACCGATGATCGGCAAGCATGTCCGGTTTCTTGAAGAGCGTCTGGGTGTGCGCCTCATCAACCGGACCACTCGCCGCCAGAGCCTGACAGACTTCGGGCGCGCCTATTATGAGCGCTGCCGGCTCGTGCTCGCTGAAGCCGAGGCTGCAGATGCACTCGCGGCCGATCAACTCTCCGAACCACGCGGAAAGCTGCGCGTCATCATGCCTGTGCATTTCGGCCGGCGCTGCGTAGCCCCGATCCTGCTGGAGCTTGCGCAGCGATATCCTGCTCTGGAACTCGACCTGTCGTTCAGCGATCCCATCGCCGATCTTGCAGAGGATGGCTGCGATCTTGCCATCCGGACCGGCAATCTGGAGGATCAGCCCGGCGTGATCGCCCGGCGCATCGCGCGCCAGCGCATGGTCGTCTGCGCGTCGCCATCCTATCTCGAGATGCACGGGTGGCCACGGCAGCTAGGGGATCTCGGCAGCCACCAGGCCATCATCTACCGCCGTTCGGGCCGTGTCGTTCAACCGTGGCTGTTTCCGCGCGATGATCAGGCCGCACTGGAGGTCATGCCGGTCAGCCGCTTGCGGCTCGACGACCTCGCTGCGATCGCCGATGCCGCGGCAGCGGGCATGGGGCTTGCCTGGCTGCCATACTGGCTGGTCCGTGAACACATTCAGGCCGGCGCACTTCTCGTGCTGCTGCCGAAACAGCCGGGATTTCTTTACGACGCCTATGCGCTATGGCTGCAGACGCCTCACTTGCCGCTGAAGGTCCGTTTGGCCGTCGATGCGCTGGCGGCAGCACTGCCCAGGCTGATGACGTGAAATGCAGGAGTGCGGTGGGCGGCGCGGATTCCTCAATTCTGCCTCTCCCGCATGGGCGGCGAATCCGCGTATAGTGCCTTCATGCCCATCCGCCAGCTTTCCGAAACGATGATCAACCAGATCGCCGCCGGCGAAGTCATCGAGCGTCCGGCAAGCGTGGTCAAGGAACTGGTCGAGAACGCACTCGATGCCGGCGCTGCCCGAGTCGAGATCGTCACCGCCGGCGGCGGGCTCAACCTGATCCGCGTCACCGACGACGGCTGCGGCATCCCGGAGAATGAACTGGCGCTGGCGATCGCACGCCATTGCACCTCGAAGCTCGCCGACAACATTCACGACATCCGCTCGCTCGGCTTTCGCGGCGAAGCGCTGCCG
>NZ_RZSX01000359.1:0-6074 GCF_004023105.1 Mesorhizobium sp. M5C.F.Ca.IN.020.32.2.1
CTTCGTCGGCGATCTGCCGGTCGACATGACCGTCGCCGGCGACCGAGGCAAAATCGCGCACGCGGCGCAACAGCCGTCCGGCGATGCGCGGCGTGCCACGCGCCCGTCGCGCGATCTCCAGCGCGCCGTCGTCGCCGAGCGGCATGCCAAGAATGCGGGCGCCGCGCCGCACGATCTGCTCCAGTTCCTCGACGGAGTAGAAATTGAGACGGACCGGGATGCCGAAGCGGTCGCGCAGCGGATTGGTCAGAAGACCGAGCCGGGTGGTGGCGGCGACGAGCGTGAAGCGGGCTAGGTCGATCTTGACCGAGCGCGCCGCCGGCCCTTCGCCGATGATCAGGTCGAGCTGGAAATCCTCCATCGCCGGATAGAGAATTTCCTCGACCGCGGGGTTGAGCCGGTGGATCTCGTCGATGAACAGCACGTCGCGGTCTTCGAGATTGGTGAGCAGTGCTGCGAGATCGCCGGCCTTGGCGATGACCGGGCCGGAGGTCGAGCGGAAATTGACGCCGAGCTCGCGCGCCATGATCTGCGCCAGCGTTGTCTTGCCGAGGCCGGGCGGCCCGACGAACAGCACATGGTCGAGCGCCTCGCTGCGGCCCTTGGCGGCCTCGATGAACACTCTGAGATTGGCCCGCACCGCCGCCTGGCCGACAAAATCGCCGAGCGTCTGCGGCCGCAAGGTTTGCTCGGCATCTTCGCCGCGCTTATCGGGAGCGATGAGGCGTGGCGAAAGGCTCATGCCGCTTTCCTTGCACAGGGTAGGGAACGGGACAAGCACAGTCTCACCGCGCCAGTTCCTTCAGCCCGAAGCGGATCAGCTTCGATGCATCCGCATCCTCGCCGGCGCTTTTCAGCGCAGCCGCCACCGCATTGGCGGCGATGTCGCGCGAATAGCCGAGATTGACCAGCGCCGAGACGGCGTCGGTGATCGGCGCCGGTGCGACGCCTTCGCCGAGTTCCTGCTTCAGGCCGATGATGCCGGAGGCAGTGCCCGCATAGGCTGGCGCCTTGTTCTTCAGTTCGGTGACGATCCGCTCGGCCACCTTCTTGCCGACGCCCGGCGCGCGGCTGACCATGGCAATATCACGCAGCGCGATAGCATTGGCGAGATCGGCCGGCGCCAGCGTCGACAGAATAGCCAGCGCCACCTTGGCGCCGACGCCCTGTACATTGCTCATTAACAGCCGGAACCATTCGCGCTCCAGCACCGACTGGAATCCGTAGAGCCGCAGCATATCCTCGCGTACATAGGTCTCGATGAACAGCACCACCGCCTCGCCGGGGGCCGGCAAGGCGGCCAGCGTGCGCGTCGAGCAGTGGGCGACATAGCCGACGCCGTGCACGTCGATGATGCAGAAATCCTCGTCGATCTCGTCCAGCGTGCCTTTGAGCTTGCCGATCATGCCAAAGCTCTCATGGATACAGGCCCCTCATGGATAGGTTTCAGGAGACATGATATCGAGATCCGGAAAGTAGCTGCGGTAGCGCGCGGCATCGCGCGTCAGCAGACGATGCCCAGCGACAACCGCATGGGCTCCGATAAAGAAATCCGGCAGGGTTCGTTCGCGGACCCCGCCAGCGCGGCGATAGCGGGAATGCGTTACACCGGCGAGGAATGCCGCTTCCCATGGCAAGAGTTCGCGATCCATCTTAAGCGTTTCGACTGCTTTACGGAGTGCCGGCTCGGTCGCTATCAGCGGCGCGAGTTCGGACCAGACGATTGTATTGATGACGAGTGTACCATCGCGCCGGCATGCTGTGATCGCTGACGCCGACCACTTCGTCTCCTGTCCGGCAGGACCCCAAACATCGATCAGGACATTTGTGTCAATCAATGTCGAGATCTTCACGTGGACCCCTCAGCCACTCCATATACTCGTCCGTTGTCATGCCTCCCAAGTCCAACGTGCCGGCCATATGATCGAGCAGCTGGCTGAATTTGCGAGAGGCCTCTTCTTCGGAAATGTTTTCGTTGACCGCAACAACACGAGCGCCGTCGTCTGTGGGCACGAACTCCACCTCGGAGCCCGGCCCAATCCCCAAATGATCCCGTATCTCCTTTGGGATCGTCACTTGGCCTTTGCTTGTCACGCGCATGGTAATACCTCGTTGGTATTACTTATTGCTGAACCGAGAACAGGTCAAGAACAAACTTATCCGGCCAGCGCCATCCTATAGGCAACACTCTGCCGATGATGCGCGTGGCAGATGGCAATGGCCAGGGCGTCGGCGGCATCGTCGGTGTCGAAAGTCGCCTTCGGCATCAGCACCTTGACCATCATGTGGATCTGCTTCTTGTCGCCGTGACCGACGCCGATCACCGCCTTCTTGACGGCGTTTGGCGCATATTCGGCAACGACCAGGCCGGCTAGCGCCGGCACCAGCATGGCGATGCCGCGCGCCTGGCCAAGCTTCAGCGTGGCTGCCGCATCCTTGTTGACGAAAGTCTGCTCGACCGCCGCCTCGTGCGGCATGGCGGCATGCAGGATCTCGGCGAGCCCATCATGCAACTGGCAAAGGCGCGTCGCCAGCGCCGCCTTGTTGTCGGAACGCACGGTGCCGGAGGCGACGAAGCGCAGCGAATTGCCGAGGCTCTCGACGATGCCCCAGCCGGTACGCCTCAGCCCCGGATCGATGCCGATGATGCGAATCGCTTCCCCCATTCGCCAAGTCTACCCTTGGCGGACAGCGATGCCAGCGAAATGTGAACAAACCAGAAACAGGGTTCCCACAGCGTCCCATAGGCTGTTTGAGAAATTCGCTCTGACGAGGCAGATGGCGTGGTTTTCGAGTACCGAAGCGGAGCGGACATTTGGGTCCGTGCAATCGGAGTCGATTTTCGGAAAAGGATCATGCGCAAAATCTAAGCGCTACAGCGTCCTTTGCGCGTCGCTAGACGCGCGGCGCTGTACGCAAGCGCAGAAAACGGCGCCGGTGTCGTCGGAGTAGAATTATCACGCAGCCTGTCAGCCGCGGGCGAAAGCCGTGTTCAGCAGCGTGATCTGATCGGAAACCGGATTGACGGGGTGGCCGGATGGCGAGACCTCGGCCACGGCGTTGCCGTAGATTTCCTCGTCCATGCGGCGCACCAGCGCCTGCAGGCGCAGCGAACGGTTGACGAGGTCAAGAAAATCCTTGGGCAGTTCGACCCAGCCTGCGGCATCGTTGTTGGCGGAAGCGGTGTCGAGACGCACCTTGGATTTTTCGGAAGCAACCTGATCGCGGGTCATCTCGCCGGAATTCGCCGCACGCTGCAAAAGCAGCCAGGAGGCGACCTGCATCAGCCTCGTGGTCAGCCGCATCGATTCGGCCGCATAGAGCGTCGCCGCCAGCCTGGACAGTTTCTTCGCCTCGGCCCGGCCCTTGCCGTCCAGATATTCGGCCGCCTGCTCGACCAGGCCCATGCCTTCCTGGTAGAGCGGCTTGAAGGATTGGGAGAAAACCCGGCGCTCCGCCAGCTTGATGGTTTGCGCGCTTCCCTTCGAAGGATCGTTCATCGATACGCCCTGCACTTGCCTTACAGCCGGCCGAATCGGCGTCATCGCCGTCACGCCCTGCACCCTATATGACCGAGGCTTGAAAATGCGCTTCGCCGCCGGTGAAGGCAAGCACATGTTTAACAAACGGTTAACGACGGCGCAGGCACCGGCAATCCGGATCGCGGGCAAAAAAAGAGCCGCGGATAAGGCGGCTCTCAGGAGTTTAACAGGGAGGCGTCAAACAAAGTGGCTCCAACCACTCGGTAAGAATCCAGATCACTGGATGCACATAGTAAACGCCTGTAAAGCTTAATGAAGCCTTAACGGCGCGGATATTTTTTGATCAAGCGCCGCCCGCCTGTGCCGTAACAGCACAATACTCAGGCCTTTTGCGCCTCAGGAAGCCGCTCGGCTTTCCACACCACCGGCAGTGCGATGTAGGCAAAGAGCAGCAATCCCGCGTAAAAACCCATCGAGGACGTTGCCACCAGCGGCTCGATCGCCGGGTTGCCGGCAAGCATGATGTAAAGGCCAATCAACAGGCCGATGCCACTGATTGCCGTCAACCAGAAATGGACGGTGGCAAGCCTCTTTTCCGCGACTGCCGGAAACAGATGGTAGAAGAAGGCAAACACCGCCGACATCAGCCATCCGGCCACCATGATGTGGGCGTGGGTCGGCATCTGCGCATGGTCTTGGCTGATCGCCATCTGGAGGCCGAGCGCCATCCCGAACAGTGCGTAGACGACGGCCAGTGTGAAGAAATTTCGTGCTACCTTTTGCATAGTATCCCCCGATTTGCCTGTTCCCGTCATGGGAATGGGTTGAATTCAGGCGGTCGACCCGCCGCCGGGTCCCGGCATCGGCTCATTTGCATCGGCAATGTTTCTGGACGATGCCGCATCGCGCCCCACCCTTCCCGGCGTTGTCAGAATAGCAGGAAACAGCACGACGCGCTGGCGCAATCGCTGAACGATGCCGTCACGGCCGTATCTCCTACGACACCGAAACAAAGCTGCCTCCCACGCGACATCGTTCCGAAACAGGCGCCGCGCTAAACGCCCTCTCCTCGCCGCGAGATGGAGCAAATATGCGCCGCTCGCAGTCGTCAAATATCCAAGGAGGGGAACCATGGATTGGTACTTGATCATCAAATTTCTGCATGTCCTCTCGGCGATCCTCTGGGTCGGCGGCGGCTTCACGCTGATGGTGCTTGCGGTGCGCGCCGACCGCGCCGGAAACATTGAAGGCATGCTGCAGGCGATGCGCGCCACTGGCGAGCTGGGCAACAGGTTCTTCGCGCCGATGTCGATGCTGACGCTCGCCTTCGGCCTCATCATGTGCTGGTTCTGGGTCGGCTTCTCCGCCCTGTGGATCTTGATCGGCCTTGCCGGCTACGCGACGACTTTCTGCATCGGCATGTTCATCTTCAAGCCGACCGCCGACCGCATGGCGGAGATGATCGCCAAGGACGGCGTGACACCGGCGGCCCTCGCCCAGGGCCAGCGCATCCTCAACGCTGCACGCGTCGATTATTCGGTGATGCTGGTGATCATCGCCGACATGGTGCTGAAGCCGACGCTGAACGATGTCACTATCCTGGGCTGCATGGCGCTGGTCCTGACCACCGGAATTGCCCTCGCCCTCGGCGGAACGCGCCGGCTGGTGCCGAGCGCCGCCTGAAATCTGCCGTGACGCTGCCGGCGGCTCGGCTGCCGGCAGCTTCCATGGCTAGCGCTTTAGAGAAGGCCGGAAATCCCGTCCCACAGAAGCTTGACCGCAACGACCGCCACGGTTGCGTAGGTGAAGGGGTAGAACAGTTCCGGCCGCATCCGCCGGACCAGCCAGGCGCCGGCGATGGTCGAAAGCGGCGCCAGCGGTACCAGAACCGCCGAGGCGGTCAGGTTGGTGGTATCGAACTGTCCCAGCGCAAAATAGGGGATGAGCTTCAATGCGTTGGTGGCGGCAAAGAAGATTGCAGCGGTGCCCGAAAGCACTTTCGGATCAAGCCGGATCGGCAGCGCATAGACCTGAAAGGGCGGACCGCCGACATGGGCGACAAAGCTGGTGAAGCCGGCGACCGTCCCCCAGAAGGCAGCAGCCGCGCGGTTGGGCTCGGCTGAGTGGCTCGCACCGTGCCGCATCTGTAGATAGACCCAGCGAAGCACGAAGAGAATGGCCACCGCGCCGACGATCAGCCGCACCATTTCCGCTGTCACTAGCGCCGCGGTCAGCCAGCCGAGGCCGATGCCGATCACCGCCCCCGGCATCATGTCCGTAAGCATCTTGCGGTCGTAGACACCCCACCATGTCCACACCGAGACGATGTCCATCAGGCATAGAATCGGCAGCAGGACGGCGGCGGCCTGCACCGGCGGCATGGCCAGCGCCATCAGCGGCACCCCGATGAAACCGACCGCACCGCCAAAGCCGCCCTTGGACAGACCGACCAGGATGACGGCTGGAATGGCGGCGGCATAGAACCAGGGATCGAGCAGAAGACCTGACATCGGCGGGGAGCAGTTGGAGGGAAAGCGTATAGACGCTGGAATAGCCGATAAAGTTTCGCGCCGCGACCGCAAATGTGCACAC
>NZ_RZSX01000035.1:0-15870 GCF_004023105.1 Mesorhizobium sp. M5C.F.Ca.IN.020.32.2.1
GCATTGCTGCTACCGGCTCGCTGGAGACGGTTACGCCCTCCAAGACTTCGCCTTCGGGGCCATCAGCCGATTCTGCAGTGCCTGCATCGACCTCGCCTTCGCCGTCTTCACGGCGATTGCGCTTGCCGCCGCGCTTGCCGCGCCGGCGCTTCTTGCCCTGACCTTCATCCGGCCCCCGACGTTCATCAGGCTCTTGACTGTCATCCGACGCTTCCACCGCCTCGGTGACGCCGACCTGGTCCTCGTGGTCTGCTTCAGCGCCTTCATCGCTTGAGGCTTCGGAGACGCCATCGGCTGTGGCCGAGAGGGACGCGACTTCCACGGGGGCGCCATGCTCGCGGTCGCGATCCTTGCCGCCGCGCCGTCTGCGGCGCTTGCGGCGCTTGCGGTCGCGGCCTTCGCCATCCTCGCCTGGCCTTGGCTGCTGCGGCTGCTGAGCTTGGCGCGGTTGCTCCGCCGGTGCAACGGCCTCGTCTTCCTCCTCCTCAATGACGGTTTCGTCGGCGGGCTCTTCCGGCTCGACATAGGCGGGCAAGGTGCGCACCTCGACGAAGCCTTCAGGCTTTTCAGCCAGCGCGCCGCGGAAGATCGCATAGTGCTGGGCGCCGACCGTGTCGTCGGCTTCGACGGTGATGGTCAGGCCGAAGCGGCTTTCGAGTTCCACCAGCGTGCCGCGCTTGTGGTTGAGCACATAGAGCGCGGTCGCCGCCGGCGTCCGCACCGTGATGTGGCTGCGCGAATCCTTGAGGAGGAATTCCTCGATCGCCCGCACAACCATCAGCGCGACAGACGAATCGGACCGCACATGGCCGGTACCGCCGCAATGCGGGCAAGGCTTCATCGTCGATTCCAGCACGCTGGCACGGATGCGCTGGCGCGACATCTCCATCAGACCGAAATGCGAGATGCGGCCGACCTGGATGCGGGCGCGATCGTTCTTGAGGTGATCCTTCAGCCGCTTCTCGACGGAGCGGTTGTTGCGGTTCTCCTCCATGTCGATGAAGTCGATGACGATCAGGCCGGCGAGATCGCGCAGCCTCAGCTGCCGTGCGACTTCCTCGGCCGCTTCCAGATTGGTGTGAAGCGCTGTGTCCTCGATCGAGTGCTCCTTGGTGGAGCGGCCCGAATTGACGTCGATGGCGACCAGCGCCTCGGTCTGGTTGATGATGATGTAGCCGCCGCTCTTCAGCGTCACCTGCGGCTGCAGCATGCGGTCGAGCTGCGCCTCGATGCCATTGCGCACGAAGATCGGAGTCGTGTCGCGGAACGGCTGCACGACCTTGGCGTGGCTCGGCATCAGCATGCGCATGAAGTCCTTGGCCTCGCGATAGCCCTCTTCGCCGGAGACCAGGATCTCGTCGATGTCCTTGTTGTAGAGGTCGCGCACCGAGCGCTTGATCAGGCTGCCTTCTTCGTAGACCAGGGCAGGGGCCGTGGACTGCAGCGTCAGATTGCGGACGTTTTCCCAAAGCCGCATCAGATATTCGTAGTCGCGCTTGATCTCGGCTTTGGTACGGCTTTCGCCGGCTGTGCGCAGGATGACGCCCATGCCCTGCGGCACTTCGAGATCGGCGACGACCTCCTTCAGCCGCTTGCGGTCCTGTGCGTTGGTGATCTTGCGCGAGATGCCGCCGCCGCGCGCCGTGTTCGGCATCAGCACCGAATAGCGGCCGGCAAGCGACAGGTAGGTGGTGAGCGCTGCGCCCTTGTTGCCGCGCTCTTCTTTCACGACCTGCACCAGGAGGATCTGGCGGCGCTTGATCACTTCCTGGATCTTGTACTGGCGGCGCACCGGCTTGCGGCGGTTGCGCGCTTCTTCCAGCGCATCCTCGGCGCCGACCGATTCGACCTCATGGTCCTCCGGATGCGAGGACTGCACCTCTTCCAGCATCCCGCGATCATTGTCGGTGGACGTGGCTTCGCCGGCCGTCTCCGCCTGCGGCACGGCTTCGGAAATCACATCCGCTTCGATGCTGGCGGCGAGGGAATTTGGACCGCCTTCGGAAGGCCCAGTCTCGTTATGGCTCGTCTCAATATGACTCGCCTCAGCATGACTGGCGACATCCTCGCCATGTTCCGAAGTATCGGACGGCGTGTCGACATTTTCCGAAACGGCATCGGCGTTATCCGCGACCGCATCCTCGCCGTGTTCGCCGCCCTCATTGGAGCCGCTGTCATTGGACTCGACAGAATCGTCAGAATCGGCCGCACCTGCATCACGCTTGTGCTCGCCCCGGTCGCGGCTCTTGCCGCCGCGCCGGCGTCCACGCCGGCCGCGATCGCGGCTCTGGCGGTCGTCGCCTTCGCCATCCTCATCGTCCTCGTCTTCAGCCTCCTGCGCTTCTGCGCGCAACAGCGCCTGACGGTCGGCGACCGGAATCTGGTAGTAGTCGGGATGAATTTCACTGAAGGCGAGGAAACCGTGACGGTTGCCGCCATATTCGACAAAGGCTGCCTGAAGCGAGGGTTCGACGCGCGTTACGCGGGCGAGGTAGATATTTCCTTTGAGCTGCTTCTTGTCCTGGGATTCAAAGTCGAATTCTTCAATACGGTTACCGCGAACGACGACAACACGTGTTTCCTCCGGGTGGGAGGCGTCTATCAGCATCTTGTTGGGCATTATTTCGTTCCCCCCCGGCAGCCGTCAGCCGCAGCTTGCGGGGCAACGCCCGCCACTGTGAGTGTGGATGAACATGGGTGCCGGGCAATTGAATGTCCGCCGGCCGCTGCTTGAGCGCCATGGCGGTGCCGCCCGCAGCCATAATGGCGCGGTTTGCTGCGGACCTTTCCATGATTGCGCTTGAAGCCATCGTAACCAGCAGAACCTTTTTGAACCAAAGCCCGGGAAAACCGGACCAGCTTGTTTGCTCACACAGAGCCGGCGCGGGACAATCCCGGCCGTTTTCCTCACGCAGGCGCTTCCCCCGCCACGGGCTCGCACCTGCGAAATTCGTCGCGATCACCTGATACCTTTTTCGTCTGAAGCGAAAGGAGCCGTCGTTCATCTGAGCTGTAGCAGGAAGCTGCGGAGAAGGACGGTTCCAGGATTGCAGTGATCCACCATCGCTTTTATGATTTGGCGGGTTGGAAGGCAACCCCGATTTCCGATGCCGGGAAAAAGCAGTTCCGCAACGGAAGCACAGCTTAAGCCTTTGCATGAAAAGACTTGGTTAACCTTCTCTGGATACCAATCGTTAATTGAGTTCGCGGCCTAACCGGCATTCGACAAGACGCCGACACTCCGACAAACAAGATTGGGCGCCTGGCGCCAAACCGGAGCGACTGGAAAGAGATGGGACTGGCAGTCTTCACGCACAAGAGCAGTCGCGCCGGAGGCATTTTCTTCTACGCTGCCTACTTCCGCGCTGCTTGTCTGCTGTTGGTGGTTGTCGCTTGCCTGGCCTTTTCGCCGGTTTCCTTTGCTGCCGACGCACCGCTCGCGGTGACGAGCTACAAAATGGCGGGTGACGCCACCAAGATGCGCATCGTCATGAATTTCGATCGCGAACCCGACGTCAAATGGTTTCTGCTGCGCGCCCCCCACCGTCTGGTCGTCGACCTGCCAAGCACGAAATTCGCCATCAATGCCAAGGATGTGAAGGCGCGCGGCCTGGTCAGGAGCGTGCGCTACGGCGATCTCGGCGAGGGGGTGTCGCGGCTGATTCTCACCGGCAAGGGCCCGTTCGCCGTCGACAGGCTCGACGTGCTCAAGAACGATGACAGCAGCGGCTACCGCATCGCTATCGACATGTCGGCGGCGTCCGTGCGGGAGTTCGACGCCGCTCTTGCCAATCAGGCGCTGACCACCGGCTCGACGGTCTCCTCCGACAAGGGTGGCAGGGTCGGCACCGGCCCGGTCTCCAATCCAGGCCATCGCTTCACCGTCGTCATCGATCCAGGCCATGGCGGCATCGACGGCGGCGCCGAGGGCCTGAACGGCACGGTCGAGAAGAACGTCACGCTCGCCTTCGCCACCGAATTGCGGGAAAGACTTGCCGCAGTCGGCAAATACGACGTGTTCATGACGCGCGAGACAGATCAATTCCTGCGGCTGGACGACCGCGTGCGCATAGCCCGCCAGCACGAGGCCGATCTGCTCATTTCGATCCACGCCGACACGATCAGGGTCAAGGGCCTTCGCGGCGCAACCGTCTACACGGTCTCCGACAAGGCTTCCGACCCGGAAGCGCAGGCGCTCGCCGACCGTGAAAACCTTTCCGACCAATTTGCCGGCATGGAAATCAAGGACGACAACAAGGAAGTGACCGACATCCTGATCGACCTGATTCGGCGCGAGACGCATAGTTTCTCGATGAGTTTCGCCCAGACTTTGGTCGGCCAGCTTTCCACCAGTGTCGGCCTCATCAACAATCCGCAGCGTTCGGCCAGCTTCAAAGTGTTGAAGGCGCCGGATGTCCCCTCCGTGCTGGTCGAACTCGGCTATCTGTCGAACGCCAAGGACGAGGCGCAACTGCTCAGCGCCGATTGGCGCGGCAAGGCGGCCCAGAGCATAACCAATGCGATCGCCCTGTTCGCTTCAACCAAGGCCGGAGCCGGAACCGGAGGCTGAGACGCCGGCCCTCGCCACAACCAGAGGCAGCGTTGCACGACGACAACACTTTGCTCTTATATTTTCGCCATTCGAAGCCGAAATTCCAGGCTGCCGCATTTTGCCCACATGGTGGCGACATGGGTTTTCGATTACCGGTCGGGATCGTCTCGAAAGCTTGCGCGAAAGGCGGCTTCGTTTAGGAAATTCCCGAACCAAGGACTGGAGCGGGCATGATTCGTCTCATTGGCTATTTCTTCGGCATCGGCACGGCGCTGGCCCTTTTGGTCGCGGCGGGCGTGGCGATCTATATCAGCCATTTGTCGAAGGATCTGCCCGACTACGAGGTGCTGGCCAAGTATGAACCGCCAGTGACGACCCGCATCCATGCATCCGACGGTGCGCTGATGGCCGAATATGCGCGCGAGCGGCGCCTGTATTTGCCGATCCAGGCGGTGCCGGATCGTGTCAAGGCGGCCTTCCTGTCTGCCGAGGACAAGAATTTCTACAATCACCCCGGCATCGACGTGACCGGTCTTGGCCGCGCAGTCATGGTCAATCTGCAGAATTTCGGCTCGGGCAAGCGCCAGGTCGGCGCCTCGACGATCACCCAGCAGGTGGCGAAAAACTTCCTTTTGTCCTCGGACCAGACCTACGAGCGCAAGATCAAGGAGATGATCCTCGCCTTCCGCATAGAGCAGGCCTATTCGAAGGATCGTATTCTCGAGCTCTACCTTAACGAGATTTTCTTCGGGCTCGGCGCTTATGGCGTCGCCGGCGCAGCGCTCACTTATTTCGACAAGGCGGTGAATGAACTCACCGTGGCGGAGGCGGCCTATCTGGCGGCTTTGCCGAAGGGTCCCTCCAACTATCACCCCTTCAAATATGCTGATCGCGCCATCGAGCGCCGCAACTGGGTCATCGACCAGATGGTCGACAACGGCTACGTCACGAAGGAGGAAGGCGCCAAGGCCAAGGCCGAGCCGCTCGGCGTCAAGCCACGCCGCTCCGGCACCTATCTGTTCGCCGGCGAATACTTCACCGAGGAAGTGCGTCGCCAGATCAGCGCGCGCTACGGCGAGAATGCGCTCTACGAGGGCGGCCTGTCCGTCCGTACGACGCTCGATCCCAAGATGCAGCTCATCGCCCGTAAAGCCATGCAGAACGGCCTGATGAAGTTCGATACGCTGCGCGGCTATCGCGGGCCGGTGAAGACCATCAGCGTATCCGGCGACTGGGGCGTGCCTTTGAGCGAAGTCAAGGGACTGGACGACGTGCCCGAATGGTCGCTCGCCGTCGTGCTCGACAGCTCGGAGAGCGGCCTGTCCATCGGCCTTCGGCCGACCCGGCAGATCTCGGGCGAACTCGTCAAGGATCGCATCGAAGGCACCGTCAGCCGCGACGACATGAGCTTCGCCATGCGCCATGTGGTCGACGGCAAGACCGTCAAGGCCAAATCGCCGGCGGACGTGCTGAAGCCGGGCGACGTTATCTTCGTGCAGAAGAAAGAGGGTACGGACGGGGCCTATATTCTACGCCAGGCCCCCGAGGTGGAAGGTGGCATGATCGCCATGGATCCGCATACCGGCCGTGTTCTGGCCATGGTCGGCGGGTTCTCCTACTCGCAATCCGAATTCAACCGTGCCACGCAGGCCATGCGGCAGCCGGGTTCGTCGTTCAAGCCGATCGTCTATTCGGCCGCCCTCGACAATGGCTATACGCCGGCTTCGGTGATCATGGACGGCCCGATCACCATCAAGAGCGGCAACACGACCTGGACGCCGAAGAACTACGATGGAAGGACAGCTGGCCCGGCGACCTTGCGGTCCGGCATCGAGAGGTCGCGCAATCTGATGACTGTGCGGCTGGCCAACGACATGGGCATGAAGCTGGTCGCCGAATATGCCGAGCGCTTCGGCGTCTATGACCGTCTGGCGCCATATCTGCCGATGGCGCTGGGTTCGGGCGAGACCACCGTGATGCGCATGGTGTCGGCTTATTCGATCATGGCCAACGGTGGCAAGTCGATCAAGCCGACGCTGATCGACCGCATCCAGGATCGCTACGGCAAGACGGTGTACAGGCAGGACGAACGCGGCTGCGAAAATTGCAACGCCGCCGAATGGCAGAACCAGCCTGAGCCGGAACTGATCGACAATTCCGAGCAGGTGCTCGATCCGATGACTGCCTATCAGATCACCTCGATGATGGAGGGCGTCGTCGAGCGCGGTACCGGCGCCACGGTCGCCGAACTCGGCCGCCACATCGCCGGCAAGACCGGAACGACAAACGACGAGAAGGATACCTGGTTCATCGGCTATACGCCCAATCTCGTTGTCGGCCTCTATATGGGCTACGATCAGCCGAAAGGTCTTGGCAAGGGCGCGACCGGCGGCGGCCTCGCCGCGCCGATCTTCAAGGACTTCATGCGCGTGGCACTGGACGGCACGCCCAATGTCGATTTCCAGGTTCCCGAAGGCATGAAGCTGATCGCCATCAATCGCAAGACCGGCATGGCTGCCAACCCAGGCGACCCTGGCGCCTTTATCGAAGCTTTCAAGCCGGGCACCGGCCCCGCCGACAGCTATTGGGTGATCGGCATGGGTGCGGACGGCTCCAACGCCTCCGGCGGCGCGCTGTCGCCACAGGCCAACCAAGCAATCCAGTCCGGCGGCGGCGGGTTATATTGACATAGGACATGGTGTTCTGGGCCGGCGTTCAAGCCGGCCCATTTCGCTTTACAGGTGGCGGTGCCGTCCCTATGTATCGCGCCAACCCAGCTCTGTTTAGCAACAGCGCCCCATTTTCAGCACAGGACAAAACGACTAGCCATGCGCTCGGAAACGCAGAACATTGTGGACGAAATCAGGCAGGCGATAACCCTGCTGAGGAGGCATCTTTGACTGGGATCAAGCCTTAAAGCGGCTTGAGTACCTTAATGTGCGGGCCGAGGATTCCAGTCTCTGGAACGAACCGCTGGAGGCACAGAAGCTGATGCGTGAGCGCCAGGGCCTCGAGGAAGGCATCGCCGCGGTCAAAGGCCTCACCCAGGCGCTGGAGGACAATATCGGCCTGATCGAACTTGGCGAGGAAGAGGGCGACGAGAGCGTTGTCGCCGAGGCGGAAGCGGCGATCCGCTCGATGCGCGGCGAAGCAAAGGCCCGCCAGATCGAGACGCTGCTTTCGGGCGAGGCGGATGCCAACGACAGTTATCTCGAAGTCCATGCCGGCGCCGGCGGCACCGAAAGCCAGGACTGGGCCTCGATGCTTCTGCGCATGTACACGCGTTGGGCCGAGCGGCGGCGCTTCAAGGTCGAGGTGCTCGAAGTGCATGACGGCGAAGAGGCCGGCATAAAGTCCGCCACACTGCTGATCAAGGGCCACAATGCCTATGGTTGGCTGAAGACGGAATCCGGCGTTCACCGTCTCGTGCGTATTTCGCCCTACGACAGCAATGCGCGCCGCCACACGTCCTTTGCCAGCGTTTGGGTCTATCCCGTGATCGACGATACGATCGAGATCGACGTTTCCGAATCGGATGTCCGCATCGACACCTATCGTTCGTCCGGATCGGGCGGTCAGCACGTCAACACCACCGATTCGGCGGTGCGCATCACTCATCTCGCCACCGGCATCGCGGTCGCCTGCCAGGCCGAGCGCTCCCAGCACAAGAACAAGGCGAAGGCCTGGGAGATGTTGCGCTCGCGGCTCTACGAGGAAGAGCTGAAGAAGCGCGAGGCGGTGGCGAACGCCACCGAAGCGTCGAAGAGCGATATCGGCTGGGGCCACCAGATCCGCTCCTACGTTCTGCAGCCCTATCAGCTGGTGAAGGATCTTCGCACAGGCGTCGAGAGCACAAGCCCGTCGAGCGTGCTGGATGGCGACCTCGACGATTTCATGGAGGCGTCGCTGTCGCAGCGCATCGAGGGCGGCGCCGGCGAAGTGGTGGCCGATATCGACTGAAGCTCCTACGCCCCAAGCAGCAGGAACATCACGCTAGAGTAACAGGCTCTCATTCTAATTGAGCGGTCGCTTTACGGCTTTGTTTTTTCATCCAATTTTCCACAACGACTTCTTCCTTCGGGCTAGATGTTGCAAGCCTGCCGGCGCCTAGCCCGGAACCACTGCGAGCTGAATCTCGTTATCTGCGATCCCATCTGCCGGGGTTGATGAAGTCACTCTCGTCAACCGCGGCAGGCTGGTTCCGGCTGCAGATGTCGGCGCTCGGTTTGCACAGCAATTTCTTGCGCCAACAAAGGAATCAGCCCAGCATCTAAGGCTGGGGGAAAAAGCATTTATGGCCGGACGCGGCGTATCTGCGACCTGACGATCCGGCCACTGGGAAGACACGTTCTGGGAACGGGCAAGCGAAACGCTTGATAACTCGGTGATAGGAACTGCGCCCATGCCCGCTCTCAACACTCGATCGGCCTCAGCCGTCCAGACGGCGCGCCGCCTCCTGAATTCAATCATTGCGGTGGTGGCTCTGACGGCCGCCATCATTGCATCTGCAGCGCCGGCTTTGGCGCACGACGCCACGCCAACTGCAGCGAGGCCGCAAGGCTGGAGTTATCCATTCTCCTGTTGTTCTGGTTACGATTGCCGCGCGGTCTCGCAGACGTCGATCAGCGAACGTCCGGAGGGCTATGTCATCAAGGGGACAGGTGAGGTCGTGGCCTACAGCGATGCGCGGATCAAGAATTCGCCCGATGGCGAATATCACTGGTGCTCGGTCGCCGGCGCCAACGACGGAAAGACCATTTGCCTGTTCGTGCCACCGTCTTCGTTTTAATGCTTGTCGCCCAAAAGCTTGCCGAAGGGCCTGAGCCATGGCCTGACCCGGGATGCGCAGCGGTTTTGGGATAACGACAGGCATCAAAAAGATTGAAGCGCGCCACGCGTCCGACGCGGGCACCTGCTGACAGGCAGTTGTCGCGAACGTCTCTCTATGTTTGTTTTGCCGTGCGGGCGGCAGGCAATCGTGAGGGAGGCGTTCATGACCATAAAGGCAAGCTGCCACTGCAGGGCGACGACGTTCGAAGTTTCGGAAGCGCCGCAAACCGTAACGCAATGCACCTGCTCCTTCTGCTCGAAGCGCGGCTCGTTGTGGGCCTACTACACGCCGTCGCAATTCAAGCTCACCAGCCCGCTCAAGAACGTCTCGTTCTACCGGTGGGGGTCGAAAACGATCAAACACGGTTTCTGCGCCACCTGCGGCTGCGGCACCTTCACCGAAACGCCGGACTGGTCGACCGGCAAGCCGGATTTCGACAATCCGAAGATCAGCGTGAACTCGCGCCTGTTCGACGATTTCGACCTCGGCCAAGTCGAGGTCGTTGTCATCGACGGCAAAAATCTCTGGTAACCGATAATCTCTGGTAGCCGATCAAATCGCGCAATATTGCGGCCGTGGAATTCACCCGGGAAAAGCCATAGGCAGCCGCTTTTCCCGTCCGCTTTTCGCCGCATTTCATGTTACAACGAGCCCGGAAGGGCTGATATGGCGCGCCGTCGGCGCGACGCTTGGAGAGGGACTACCCGATGAAAAAGACTGTGCTCGTCGCCGTGGCGACGGCTGTGCTCGTGAGTGCCTGCACCACAACCGATCCGTACACCGGAGAGCAGAAAGTTTCCAACACTGCTGCCGGCGCCGGCATCGGCGCGCTGGCTGGTGCAGGGCTCGGCCTGCTTGCCGGCGGCAACGATCGCCGTAATGCGCTGATCGGCGCTGGCGTCGGCGCGCTCGCCGGCGGCGCCATCGGCGCCACGATGGACCAGAACGAGGCCGAACTGCGCCGGCAGCTTCAGGGCTCCGGCGTCAGCGTCACCCGCACCGGCGACCAGATCATCCTCAACATGCCGTCCGACATCACCTTCAACGTCGACCAGGACGCGGTGAAGCCCGGCTTCTATCAAGTGCTGAATTCGGTCGCACTTGTGCTGAACAAGTTCCGGCAGACCACCGTCGACGTGTTCGGCCACACCGACTCGACCGGTGGCGACGAGCACAATTTCGACCTGTCGCAGCGCCGCGCGCTGGCCGTTGCCAACTATCTGTCCGGGCAGGGCGTCGATTCCCGCCGCTTCGCCGTCACCGGCTTCGGCAAGACGCGTCCGATCGCTTCCAATGCGACGGCCGCCGGCCGTGCTCAGAACCGCCGCGTCGAAATTCAGCTTTCACCGCTCACCTGAGCTGGACCATGATCCCGGACCTTCGGGTTCGAAAAGATCATGTTCAGATACGAACCCGAACATGAAGACGGCCCCGCAAGGGGCCGTTTCCGTTTAGGTATTCTGGATTTAAGGCGGACTGGTATCTGATCAGACCTTGGCGACGATGCGCATGAAGGCGGGCATGTCGTCGCCGAATCCGACGGTCGCGTCATTGTCTTCCTGGCGATGGCGGGCAGGGCGATTGCCGTCGCGCTGCGGCCTGGTGTCGCCACGTTCCGGCGCACGCTGTTCGTTGCGATTGCGATCGGGCGAAGCCTTACGTTCGGGCGAAGCTTGGCGCTCGCCATTTTCCGTGCGGATCGCTTCCTTGCGCGCGCGTCGCTCACCGGCATCGGCGACCGCGGTCTCGGCCGCCACTGCCTGTTCCTCGCGCGCCACAGCCGGTGCTGCAGCTTCACTTTGTTTGGCGTGGCGTTCGCGTGGCTTGCGTTCGCCCCTGTCCTTGCGGTCATCGTCCTTGCGGCCGGCGCGGCGCGGGGCGCCGCGGCCACGGCGGGGAGCATCGTCCTCTCCGCCCTCGCTGGCGACGACCGTCGAGAGATCGCCGTCATGCCACTCTATCTTGTTGCCGATCAGCCGTTCGATCGCGTCGATGTATTTGGTGTCGGACTTGGTGGCGATGGTGAAGGATTTGCCCGAGCGTCCGGCGCGGCCGGTGCGGCCGATGCGGTGGACATAGTCCTCGGCATGGATCGGCACGTCGTAGTTGAAGACGTGGCTGACATCGGGGATGTCGAGGCCGCGCGCCGCAACGTCCGACGCAACGAGGTAGCGCAGTTTGCCGTCACGGAAATTGGCCAGCATCTGCATGCGCGCGCGCTGGTCCATGTCGCCATGCAGCGCGCCGGCGTCGAAATCATATTTCAGCAGCGAGCGGAAAAGCTCCGAGACCTCGATCTTGCGGTTGCAGAAGATGATGGCGTTCTTCAACTCCGCATCCTCGGCCCTTATCAGATTGCGCAGCGTCTCGCGCTTGTCCCAGGGTTTCGAGCCGGATTTCACCAGCCGCTGGATGATGTTTGTGGCGGCGGACGCGGCTTTCGAAACCTCGACGCGCACCGGCGCGTGCAGGAATTTCTCGGTGAGCTTGGTGATCTCAGGCGGCATCGTCGCCGAGAAGAACAGCGTCTGCCTCGTGAACGGGATCATCTCGCAGATGCGCTCGATGTCGGGAATGAAGCCCATATCGAGCATGCGATCGGCCTCATCGATGACCAGGATCTCGACGCCGTTGAGCAGAAGCTTTCCGCGCTCGCGGTGGTCGAGCAGGCGGCCGGGCGTCGCGATCAGCACGTCGGCGCCGCGCTCCAGCTTCTTGTCCTGCTCGTCGAACGACACGCCGCCGATCAGCAGCGCGATGTTGAGCTTGTGGTTCTTGCCGTATCTGATGAAATTCTCTTCGACCTGCGCGGCAAGCTCGCGCGTGGGCTCGAGGATCAGCGTGCGCGGCATGCGGGCGCGGGCCCGGCCCTTTTCAAGCCGGGTCAGCATCGGCAGCACGAACGAGGCCGTCTTGCCGGTGCCGGTCTGGGCGATGCCCAAAATATCCTTGCCGAGCAAGGCGTGCGGTATGGCGCCGGCTTGGATCGGCGTCGGTTCGGTGTAACCGGCATCGGTGACTGCGGAAAGGACCTTCGGCGACAGGCCGAGGTCTGTGAAGGTCAACGCTTCTTGAGCGATCTGGGCGTCTGAGGACAAGTTTGGCTGTCTTTGGCTGGTTCGGGGGCGCAACATAAGCAGTCGCGGCAAGCGCCGCGCGCCTGCAAGATTGGTATTGCAGGTAGGCGCAAGCCCACGATTTGTCAACAGAAACGGGCGGGGAATGGTGTGATTGTGAAGTCGTAACCTTAATCGCCGTTCTTAATCGAGCTGCCCGTCGCTGTACCGGCTCAGTAACGGAACTGTTCGGCAAGAATACGCTCGTTCCACGAGTGGCTCGGATCGAACAGCAGCGTCGCCGTCACCGTTGGCGATTCTCGCACCGTCACCGAGGTTACGGCCTTCACTTCGGTGTGGTCGGCGGCGTTCACCGGCCGCTTTTCCGCCTCCAGAATGTCGAAACGAACGGTCGCCTTGTTGGAAAGCAGCGCGCCGCACCAGCGGCGCGGGCGAAACGGACTGACCGGGGTCAGCGCCAGCAGCGGCGCGTCGAGCGGCAGGATCGGCCCGTGCGCGGACAGATTGTAGGCGGTCGAGCCGGCCGGCGTCGCGATCATCACGCCATCGCAGTTCAATTCCTCGAGCCGCACTTGCCCGTCGACTGTGATCCGGATCTTGGCCGTCTGGTAGGACTGGCGCCACAGCGCAACCTCGTTGATCGCCAGCGCTGAAATCGTTTCGCCCTCTGCCGTCACCGCCTGCATCTCCAGCGGACGGATCGTTTCGGCAACGGCCGCCGCGATGCGCCCGGTCAAACCGCTGGCGCGATACTCGTTCATCAGGAAGCCAATGGTGCCACGGTTCATGCCGTAGACTTTTTTTCCCGTGCTCATCGTGTCGCGCAAGGTCTGCAACAGGAATCCGTCACCGCCGAGGGCGACGACGATCTCTGCATCCTCGATGGACGTCTGGCCATAGCGCTCCGAAAGGCTCTCCAGCGCCGCCTTGGCGTCGGCGGTGTCGGACGAGACGAAGGCGAAACGGCTGGCGGCTTTGCTCATGGCTTCCCATTGGCGATGTGGATGGCGACCGGTTGGTGGCGACCGGTTGCTTGGGCCGCGCCAGCGCCGGGTTAGCATGGGACGGCAAATCTGCAAAGGGAGGCATGGGCTGCCCTAGACACAGCGCCGGGAAGAGCGCTGGCCAGGCGCTCGCGCATCGTATCGGGTGACAAGCGAATGTGATGGTTAAGACGGGGATTAAACTCTCGTAAAGCCGGATCGATCATGTTAGCCGGCAGTGGATGGGCGGCGTGGGGGCCAGCCAGTAGGACCGATCTATTGCCCGTAACACGCCTGATTATCATCGTCCTGATGCTGGGAAGTTTTGCTCTTGCCTTTGCCCAACTGGTGCGCCAGTCGGAAGAGACGAGTTTGAGACCCCAACCCACGGCTTCACGCTGCGGCGATGCCGCCGGCACGCCGTGTCCGCAAAGGGCGTTGTGAACTTCGCCCAAGCACTTCTCGCTATGCGATACACCGGTGCTTATCGCGCCTGCAGCAGATGACAGCCGGCCTGCCGCTTTTGTGCGAGATACTCGTCGATAAGCTGGTGGTAGCGTACCTTGCCGAAGCTCGGGAAGTGACCGCCATGCACGACCGCGACATCGAGCTCGCGCATCCGTAGCAGCGTTTCGACATAGTCGTCGACGGCGGAATGATAGACATCGTCGATCAGCGGGCCGTCATAGACGATGTCGCCGGAAAGCAGGATGCCGGTCTTCCTCTCGTAGAGTGCGATGCCGCCGGGCGAATGACCCGGAGTGTGGATTACCTTGAAGGCACGGTCGCCGAGATCGACGACATCGCCTTGCCCGAGCAAGCGATCGGCCGGCGCCGGCAGGATCCGGTAGCGCGCCGCGTCCCAGCCTAGCGGCATTCCATCGAACATTGCGTCGGTAGCGTAGCGGTCGGCAACCGTCCATTCATTGCGCGGATCGGCGAGGATTTCTGCCTCGGCCCGATGCACGCATCGGTCCGGAAATTCGTGATGGCAGCCGATATGGTCGAAATGCGTGTGGCTGGCAACGCAAATGATCCTTCGCTCCGTCACCAGCGGCACGTGACGCCGCAGGCTGAAATGGCCGAGGCCGGTGTCGAACAGGAGATCGCGGTCGCGACCGCGCACATGCCAGATGTTGCAGCGGAAGAACGGCTTGATCCACGGCTCGTGGATCAGCGTCACGCCATCGCCCATGCGGATGGTTTCATACCAATTCGGAGCGTCGATGACCGGAAGCGCGCCCATGGCTCAACTCGCCAGAAGGATGATGTCGCCAGCGTCGCACGAAACGGCAACGATGTCGCCTGGCTGGACGGCCGCAGCGGCGGCAACCTTGGCGATGAAGTGCAGCGCCGGGTCCTGCGCAGAAACGGCGAGCACGCGCTTGAAGCTGCCTTGAAACACAACGTCGCTCACCTTGGCCGTGCCGAGCCCTACAGCGCCGCCGGCCGCGCCGAGAACAAGGTGTTCCGGACGGACGGCGAGAGCGACAGTCGTCCCGGCCGGCAATGCGCCGGTCAGCGAAAGCGGTCCGACCTGAGTAGCGACAGTGATTGTTCCGTCCTTAGCCGCCGTCACCGCTCCGGATATCAGCGTGCTTTCGCCCATGAAGGTCGCGGAAAAGCGCGTCGCCGGCCGCGCATAGACGCGCTCTGGCGGCCCTTCGTCCTCGATGCGCCCATCATTCATCACCACGCAATGGTCGGCCAGTGCCATTGCCTCTTCCTGGTCGTGGGTGACATGGATGAAGGCGGTGCCGACCCGCTTCTGGATCGCTTTTAGCTCGTCCTGCATCTGCCGGCGCAATTTGAGGTCGAGCGCGCCGAGCGGCTCATCGAGCAGCAGCACGGCCGGCTCGACCACCAGGGCGCGGGCCAATGCGACGCGCTGCCGCTGGCCGCCGGAAAGCTGGTGCGGCTTCTTGTCGAAAGCGGTGGACAGCCCGACCAGCGCCAGTGCCTCGCGCGCCCGCGCGTTCCGCGTCGCGGCATCGATGCCTTGCATGCGCAGGCCGAAGCCGACATTGCCGCCGACGCTCATATGCGGAAACAGCGCATAGTCCTGGAACACCGTGGTCGTCGGGCGTTTGGCAGGTGGCACGGCGGTGCAGTCCTCGCCGCGAATCAGCACTTTGCCTTCGCTCGGCGCGACGAAGCCGCCGAGAATGGACAGCAGCGTGGTCTTGCCCGAGCCCGACGGCCCGAGCAGGATCGTGTAGCTGCCCGGCTCGATTTGCAGCGACACGTTCTTCAGCACGGTCTGCTGACCGAAGCGATGCGAGACAGAGCATATATCGACCAGCGGCGCGGTCATGCCGGCTTTCTCCGCAACAGCATCAGTTCGAACATTACCACCAGCACGATGGAGACGGCGAAGACCAGCGAGCCGACGGCGTTGGTCTTGGGATTGAG
Organism: Mesorhizobium sp. M5C.F.Ca.IN.020.32.2.1; assembly: GCF_004023105.1. Lineage (NCBI taxonomy): Bacteria > Pseudomonadati > Pseudomonadota > Alphaproteobacteria > Hyphomicrobiales > Phyllobacteriaceae > Mesorhizobium > Mesorhizobium sp. M5C.F.Ca.IN.020.32.2.1. Next base: position 15,856 of record NZ_RZSX01000035.1, read on the forward strand.
GCCTGAGCGCAGCAG
>NZ_RZSX01000360.1:0-6072 GCF_004023105.1 Mesorhizobium sp. M5C.F.Ca.IN.020.32.2.1
GGCTTCGTCTTCCAGGACTCGACCCTTTTGCCGGGGCGCGCGGCGCGCGAGAATGTGCGGCTGCCGATCCAGGTGGGCCGCCGCAGCCTGTCGCGCATGATAGACGACCGGGCCGACGAGCTGCTCGAACTCGTCGGCCTGTCGGCGCTCGGTGAGCGCCTGCCGCATCAGCTTTCCGGCGGACAGCGCCAAAGGCTGGCGATCGCCCGGGCGCTGCTTGGCGAGCCACGTCTGCTTCTGATGGACGAACCTTTTGGTGCTCTTGACGAGATCACCCGCGATCGCCTCAACGACGAACTGCTGAACCTTTGGCGGCGGACCGGAACGACCGTGCTGTTCGTCACGCATTCCATTGCCGAAGCCGTCTATCTCGGGCAGCGCGTAATCGTGCTTGCGGCCCATCCCGGACGGATCGTCGCCGACCACGACCTTCGTCCGCTGAAGGGGCCGGAGAACAGATGCTCGCGCGAGGATCCGGCAATCGTCGCGGCGATGGCCAGGATGCGCTCCGCCCTTGGGGCGGCCTCGTGAACCGCGGCGCGCTTTCGCCGTTCGCACAGACCGTGCTGCCGATCCTCGGCGCCGGCTCGCTCATTCTCGCATGGCAATTCCTGCTGCCGCTCGCCGGCGTGCCGGCATATATCGTTCCGACGCCGACTGCGATAGCGGGCGTGTTTGCCAGGAACGGCTCACTTCTCCTGTCGAACCTCTGGCCGACGGCCATCGAGGCGCTCTCCGGCTTCGTCCTCGGCAATCTCGCCGCAGTGCTGCTGGCGGTCGTCTTCGTGCACAGCCGTACGCTGCAGGCAGCCTATTTTCCGGTCGTGCTGTTCTTCAATACGATCCCGGTGCTTGCGCTGGCGCCGGTCGTCATCCTCATCTTTGGCCTCGGCATGCTGCCCAAGATCGTGATCGCGGCAGTGATCTGTTTCTTCCCAACGCTCATCAACATGATCCGGGGGCTGGAATCGGCGAGCCCCAGCGAGCACGAGCTCTTCCGCGTGCTGTCGGCGACGCGCTGGGAAATATTCTGGCGTCTGCGCCTGCCGCGCGCGCTGCCAATGCTTTTCGCTTCGCTGCGGATCGCCTCGGCGACCGCGGTGATCGGCGCGATCGTCGGCGAATGGATCGGCTCCGACAAAGGTCTCGGCGCGCTGATCATCCAGGCGACCTTCAACTATCAGTCCGACCGGCTCTACGCCGCTATCGTGCTCTCATCGCTGTTGTCGATCGGGTTCTTCATAACGGTCGTTGCCGCTGAGCGATGGTCTGTTAGATACCGTTGACCGGCTGGTTCCCAGGGATCGCCGCTTGAAGTTGGGCAGGGGACTTCGCCCCAACGCGCAGGCGAGGGTTGGCCTTTCCTGTATCGGCCTGTAGTATGGCCAGTGGTTGCAGGGGAGCTCGAGCGTGGGCCTGGGTCGGAATTTCCGCCGTTGGGGGATGCGGGCCTTCATCGCCGTCATGGTGCTTTCGCCGCATGCGGCGTCGGCCGACACCATTACGCCTGAGCGGATCGCGGCAGCCCTGTCGAAGCTCGAGGCACTCGCTAAAGGCGTCGTCGCGGATGGCGGGGTGCCTGGTCTCGCCATCGGAGTCGTCCATGACGACAAGGTGGTCTTCCTCAACGGTTTCGGGCATCGCGAGGCCGGCAAACCGGAGGCCGTCGATGCCGACACGGTGTTCCAGATCGCCTCGCTCTCCAAGCCGGTCTCAGCAACGATAGTGGCGGCACTGGTCAGCGACGAGATTGTTTCCTGGGATATGAAAATCGCCGATCTCGATCCGGCCTTCCGGCTGTCCGAACCCTATCCGACCAGCGAACTCACGGTTCGCGACCTGTTTTCGCACCGCAGCGGACTTCCCGGCACCGCCGGAGACGACCTCGAGGAGGTTGGCTATGACCGCGCGGAGATACTGCGCCGTCTGCGGTTCGTGTCGCCATCGTCGAGCTTTCGTGCCGGCTACTCATACAGCAATTTCGGACTGACCGAGGGTGCCGTCGCGGCCGCGAAGCCGACGGGCAAGCCCTGGGAGGAGATCGCCGAGGAGAAGCTCTACGGTCCGCTTGGAATGGCGTCGACCAGCTCCCGTCATGCGGACTTCATCAAGCACGCCAATCGCGCCGCGCTCCACGTCAAGGTCGATGGCGTCTGGGCCGCGAAGGTAAAGCGCGATCCGGATGCGCAGTCGCCGGCGGGCGGCGTCAGCTCCACGGCACGCGATCTCTCGCAATGGGTGCGCCTGGTGCTCGGCAACGGCGTCTATGACGGCAAGCCGCTCATTGCCGCCGATGCGCTGGCTCAGACGCATGTGCCTTTGATGACGCGAGGCAAGAACCCCGTCTCCGGCGGCGAGTCCTTCTACGGCCTCGGCTGGAATGTCGAATTCGGCCGGCATGGTCTGAGCTGGGGTCATGCCGGCGCGTTCAGCGTCGGCGCACGCACCCTGGTAACGCTTTTCCCGGAGGAGAAGCTTGGCATCGTCATCGTCGCCAACGCCTTTTCGACAGGGGTGCCGGAAGGGCTGTCCGACAGCTTCGCCGATCTCGTCTTTGATGGAGCGGTCGAGAAGGATTGGGTCAAGGCATGGGATGATACCTATGCGAGCCTGTTCGGCCCGGCAATCACGGCGGCCAAGGCCACCTATGCCGCGCCACCGTCTCCGGCAAGGCCGGCCGGGCCGGCCAGTGCCTATGCAGGCCGTTACTTCAACGACTTCATCGGCGATGCGGTTGTGTCGAGGGCGGGGGATGCTCTTGTGCTCAAGGTCGGGCCGGCCGGCGCCCGGTCCTATTCATTGACGCATTTCGACGGCGATCTCTTCGTGACCTTCCCGGACGCCGAGACGCCGGACAGGCCCTCGGGCGTAGGCTTTGACATCGGCCCCGACGGCAAGGCGTCGGCAATGACCATAGAGTTTCTCGACGATAACAATCTCGGCACGCTGCGGCGCGTTGGTGATTAGGGTCAAATGGTGGTGAGACGGTTGTCGGCTTCGCCGAGACGGAGCCGGGGGCCGCGCCGGCGTTCGCGATGCGGCGCTCAGCTCCGCGCCGATTGACAACCTTGAACAGCCGCCCATTCTGTAATCGCCACAGACCCGGCCAGACAGAAAGGCGCTATCCATGGAAAAGATCATTCTGGACTGCGATCCGGGGCACGACGATGCCATCGCCATCCTGCTGGCGGCCGGCAACCCGAACATCGACCTTCTCGGCATCACCACGGTTTCGGGCAACCACAATGTCGAGAACACCACGCGCAATGCGCTGGCCGTATGCACGGCTTACGGCATCAAAGTGCCGGTCGCGAAGGGCTCTCCCGGCCCGCTCATCATCGACCAGGTGCTGGCCGTCGAGATTCATGGCGATACCGGGCTCGACGGCCCCGTGCTGCCGCCCGCCTCGTTCGAGCTCGACAGGCGGCATGCCGTCGACTTCATCATCGACACGGTCATGGTGCATGAGCCGAAGACCGTCACGTTGGTACCCGTCGGTCCCTACACCAACATCGCACTCGCCGCCCGCAAGGAACCGCGCATCATTGAGAGGGTGAAGAAAATCGTCGCGATGGGGGGAAGCTACACCAGGGGTAACATCACGCCGGCGGCGGAATTCAACGTTTATGCCGACCCTGAGGCCGCCGATGTGGTGTTCCGTGCCGATTGGGACGTCACCATGGTGGGGCTCGACCTCACGCACCAGGCGCAGGCCACCCCGGACCTGCAGGACAGGGTGCGCGCCGTCGGCGGCCCGATCGCCAAATTCATCCTCGATATCTGGGAGTTCATAGCAACCACGCATGGCGGCCTCCTGCAGATTGCGTATCCCGCCGTCCATGACGCATGCTGCGTCGCGGCCATGATCGACCCGAGCGTCTTCACCACCGAGAAGGCCGATATCCGCGTCGAGATTGCCAGCCGGTGGACCAAGGGCATGACGGTGTGCAATTTCGAGAAGATGGGTGGCATGCATCATTTCGGCGGCACGGCGAGCGAGCAGACCGAGTTCCGCCACACCGTGGCGATGAAGCTCGACCATGCGAAATTCTGTGACCTGATCGTCGACGCGCTTGAGCGCCTCACCGTCGCAATTCCAGGAAAAGTGTGAAACGGTTTTCCGTCCGCAATTGCGGCAAAGAGAGCTAGGCGCGACAATCACTCAATGGAACATCGGGGCATCGAAGGGGAGCAGTAAAGTGAACGAAAAAGCCAGTCCCAGATCGTCCAACCCAAGGCAAATCGCGGAGATCGCCAGCTATCACGCCCATGTCTACTATGACGGGCCGGCCGAGCGGCAGCATGCCGAATGGCTGCGCCTGCGCATCGGCGAACGTTTCCGTGTGCGCCTGGGCAATTGGCGCGACGAGCCGGTCGGCCCGCATGAGCAGGCCATGTACCAGGTCTCGTTCGCCACCGAGATTTTCGCTTCGCTGGTTCCCTGGCTGATGCTGAACCACGGCGGCCTGAGCATCCTCATTCATCCCAACACGACCAACCCCAAACGCGACCATCTGGTCGATCCGATCTGGATTGGCCGGCCTCTGGCGGTGCACGGCGAAGTCCTCGGCGAGGACGATGAGGCGGAAGAGGCGCTGGAAGTGAATACGGAGCCGACGCTGAGGGCGTAGGGGGCAATCGCATGTGGCGCTCCCCCTCTCCGTCCGCTACGCGGCCACCTCTCCCCCACTCTGTGGGGGCGACCAAGCTTTCCAAGGTCGCGACCCCGACGGTTAGCGTTTCCTCGCCCCCATGAAATGGGGGAGAGGTGGCCGCGTAGCGGACGGAGAGGGGGCTGCGCTGCCAAATGCGATTCCCAACTAGGGCAGACTGTGAGGCGCGTTCTTCGAATACTGGCCGCGGTGACCGTGGCGTTGGGGATGAGCGCCTGCACAAGCATCTCCTATTACGCGCAGTCGCTGGAGGGCCATGTGCAGATCATGGCGGCGCGCAAGAATATTGGAAAACTGATTCGTGACCCTTCGACGCCCAAGGCGTTGCGCAGCAAGCTGACGTCGGCGAGCACCATAAGACGGTTTGCGACAGATGAACTGTCCCTGCCCGACAACAGCAGCTACCGCAGCTATGTCGACATCCACCGGGACGCGGTAACCTCAGCCGTTTTTGCCGCGCCGCAATTCTCGCTCGCGCCAAAAACATGGTGCTTTCCGGTTTTCGGCTGCGTTCCGTACCGGGGTTACTTCTCGCGGAAATCCGCGGTTGAAAGCGCTATCGAGCTTCAGAGGCAGGGGCTCGACGTCTATGTCACAGGCATCACCGCCTATTCAACTCTGGGCTGGTCCAGTGACCCGCTGCTCAGCACCATGCTCGCTCAGGACGACACCTATCTTGCAAGCCTTGTCTTCCATGAACTGGCGCATCAGCGCCTCTATTGTGGATGGCGATTCCGCGTTCAACGAGGCTTTCGCGGTTGCCGTCGAAACCACCGGCACAAGGAAATGGCTCCGCGCCGCCGGCGATCGGGCCGGGTTGCGCCGCTACGAAGCCGGCCGCAAGCCCAGCGCCGATTTTCTCAGGCTGGTGGCGAAAACGCGCGAGGAGCTGGGCCAGGTCTATGGAAGTCCCCGTACCCCGCAGCGGATGGCGGCCGCCAAGGCAGCCGCGATCGACAGGCTGCGGATGCGCTACCGGCACATGCGCGACAGGGCAGGATACCGGGGATATGGCGCCTGGTTCGATCAGCCGATCAACAACGCAAAGCTCGCCGCGACGTTTGTCTACGGCGAACAGGTTCCGGCATCTCTTCGCTTGTTCGACCTGTGTTCCGGCGACTATCCGAGGTTCTACGCTTCTGTTCGACGGATCGCGGACAAACCGTCCCGTGGAGAAGCGCTGAAGGCTGCGGAGAGCTGTGATTGAGGTGAGCGGGATGGTGGCCTGAGCATCCTTATCCACCCCAACACAACCAATCCCAAGCGCGACCATCTGGTCGATCCGATCTGGACCGGCCCGACCGCTGAGCGTGCACGGCGAGGTGCTTGGCGAGGAGAACGAGGCGGAAGAGGCGCTGGAGGTGAATACGGAGCCGACGTTGGGGGCGTAGGGGGGCGC
>NZ_RZSX01000361.1:0-6068 GCF_004023105.1 Mesorhizobium sp. M5C.F.Ca.IN.020.32.2.1
TGGATGGGAGATGCAGGGCAGGCAAAGTTGTAGATTTAGTAGACGTCGACGTATAAGGGAAACGTGATATCGTGGCGCAGAAATTCAAAGCGCGGGTTCGCGTGTAGATGTTCAATATTGTACTTGGTTCCCGTGAAGAGATTGTCGACGCAGAGAATCTCATGACCATCGGAGAGCAGTCGATCTATTAGGTGGGAGCCCAGAAAGCCGGCTCCTCCGGTGACCAAAACGCGTTTGCGACTCTCATAAATCCGTGGCATGTGAATCTCCTTGCGAAATGAATAGGCTGACGCTGCATTGTGCCAGTAGCGGCGAGAGTCACGTCCTGGACGTAACGCCCTTTTGTTCCGTGGCTATTTTTGGACCCTGCGAGATGGCGGCCCGTGCCCGTGCCTGCGTGTAAGCAATTGAAGTAGTCGCCAATCCGACAAAGATGGCGAGCGCCTGACCGATCTTGCCAGTCGCTGCGTATTCGAGGATGGAGCGCCCCAGAGTAAGGACGTAAAGCCGCTCGGAATCCAGTCCGTCCTTCGTCCCCGCTAAGCCTACGAGTGCCGCTTTGGAGGTCCCCTCCATGCGGCACCGATGGAGGAAATACTTCCAGGTCGTGCGTTCCGCTGTAACCACATGGCGAACGCTGGCCTCGGGTTTGTATATCCATACGCCTCCAATTTTTTTTGTGGCGCGGATACAAAACTCGGTGTCGTCGCATGTATTGGCTGAGCCCCTACCGCCGCCGATGCGTCCCATTTGACCGGCAAACCCGCCGCAGCCATGCAGCACTTCGGCGCGCACTGACATGTTCGCGCCTATCACATTACGCACTTCGCCACCATTTCGTACCCGCATTCCGCGATAGGTGCAGCCGATGATCCAGTTGAATTCAGGCGGGAACCACCAGGGCCGAGGTTTGCGCCATAGAGGCTCAATGCGTCCGCCGACGCCAAGCACGCGCGGATCGGCGTAGGGCACCAGCAACTCTTCTAGCCAGCGCTCATCGGCGATCGCATCGTCGTCGAGAAATGCCACGACCGGTGCGGTTGCCAATCCGGCACCCGTGACGCGACCGCCGCACAGTCCACGCACGTTATTGTTAGGTGTGACGACGATACCCTCGATCTCGCGCCGGGCTCGCTTCAAGAGAGCCTTATTGTTGTCGACGACGAGAATGATCTCGCGGGCAGGGCTGGTCTGGTTGCGCACCGACGCGATAGCCGCGTTCAAATCGTCCCAGCGATCGAGTGTGTAGGCGCAGATGACAACCGACGCATCGATCATGGCTGCTGGTTCCTTTCGCGGGCCTGTTGAATTGCGGCTGTTACGACGATATCGCGCGGGGCGCGCGTTTGGGTGCTGGCGGACCCGACCGCACGCTTCAACTCGTCCCAGCGGTCGAGCGTGCGCGCGCAGATCACGACGGAGACTTCGGTCATGGGACTTCCCGGATGGTTTCTGAGGCCCGGCGGGTCTCGCGGGTCTGCGCCGCCCGGGCCGTCGCGGCTTTGAGAATGTTCCAAATCGCGCTTCCGTCGTTGCGGATATCGAACTGGTCGTGTTCGTCGACGGGATAACGTCCGCTGTCCTGCCGGGATACCAGCCGCCACACCATCCAGCCGGCGCAGTTGCGATCACGCGTCAGCGTGTCGAGCCACATGGCGTAAGCTGCAGCCACGTTCTGATTGGAGCGGGCATAGCCGAATTCCTCCAGAAGCACCGGCTTCTTGGCGCGGGCGGCCAGCTGGCAGAACTCGGGGATGATCTCGTTGAATTGCTGGACCGTCAGTTTGTTATAGAGCGGGTAGCCGTGCCAGGTCCCGAAATCGAGAGTCGGGATCGTCAAATCGGCTAGCTTCGGGTCGAGAATGTTGGCATGCCCTGAGCTGACAAGGTGATTGGAATCGAGGGACTTGACGTAAGCCGACATTTCGCCAGTCCAGGCCAACCGCAAAGCCTCAGGCTGCGCATTGCCTTCGTTCATCAGCTCCCAGGCCATGATGGTCGGATCATCCCGGTAGGCGCGCCCGGTGAGCGGGTTGACTCGCTGCACGACGTGGCTGACCCAGGTCCTGTAGTCGCGCTTCGTGCGCGGATCCTGGAAGAAAAACTCCGACTTCTCTTTGCTGAGGTCGGTGTTGTACTGGCTCTGCACGCCTGGGGCGTCCCGGCTCCCATACCAGGCCCGCATCTGCTGGGCGCCGCCTGTGAAGGCCCAGAAATCCAGGACGGCGATGATCAGCCTCAGGCGTCGCTTGCCGGCCTCGGCGATGAGGAAATCAACCTTCTGCATGCCGTTGGCGCCGTCATTGATCGCCATCTTGTTTTGGCTCGGGTCCCAGTAGAGCAGGTACGTGCCCTTGACCGCGAGATTGCTGGCTTCGCCTTCAAGCCGCCAATCCCAGAGCGTAGGCTTGCTTCCGTCGAGCGACCCGATCACCGGCTGGAGGAAGGTGCGGACCACATTGGCGCCCATCGCCACCGCGTCGTCGAGAACGCGGGTGACCTCATCCGGCGACCCGTAGGTCAGATAGTGGTTGTTTACGCCGGTCACGAAGAACGGCCTGCCGTCCAAGGTGAAGTTCGTTCCGGAAGTCTCGATGAAGGACGTTGCCGACGGATCATCCGCGGCGCTCGCGATTGCCGGAACGGATACGAACGCGAACACAAGCGCACACAACCACGCCCTGCGCAGTCCGTATTTCGCCCGTTGCCATTCGATAATCATCCCTCCACATGACCCTTGCCGGAGGCACAGCACAAGAACCCCGAAGGATTACCTCCTCTGACCTCGCACAGCCCGGCGTCGTTCGGGCATAGTGGTGCTTGGCCGCTTCCAGCCGCTCGAGTATGGACCGTGCTGTCAGGCATCTCTCAATCAAGTGTTCGGCTCCCCCACATGGCGTGTCCCCGCAACCACAGTAGGTGGGAACCATCCTCGCGTTGCGGCTTTCTATCTGCCGCCTTTGGCTCGCCGGCCCGCGGCGGAGTCCAGTGTAGGCGGATCGCCTGAGGTGGTTCTCGTCAAAGCTGTGAGCTGGCGCCATTTGAAATCGCCGTGAGAACAACAATGCGCATTTGCCTGAGTCTCGATCCGTCCCGGCTACTGCGGTGGCACCTCTGGCTGGCAGAAGCGCTCGCTGAGGGGCCCGGCAACGAAGTCTCCTGCGCTTTGGCGGCCGGTAGCCGCCCGCTGCCGTTAATCTGCCGTCTGCTGCTCGAACTCGAACGACTGGTCTATGGCTTTCGTGGGAACGGCGCCATCGACCCCGTCGAGGCGACGCTGCGGTGCCTGCCGCCGCCTCAGGCCGACCAAGTGGATGTGGTGATCGATCTGAGCGGGGCGGAATCGCTGCCGGCGGCGCGGCGCGTGCTCACCCCGGTTTTCAACGGCGCACCCGGCGAGATCGGAATCGTGGCAGCCTGGTTGAATCGTCAGGATCTACTCGTCGACCTGCATGACACGGCGCGCCCGTTGCAGCCGTGGACGGCGCGTCCGGCCAGTAGAGACCGTGAAGTGTTGGCAGCGAGGCTCGACAGCGCCCTTTCCTGTGCTGTGCCGCTGATCCTCAAAGCCCTGTGCGAGGAAACCGGTTCAGCTGCGTCCGATATCCCCGGTCCCCGGATGGCAGTGCCTTCGTTTGGCGCGCTTTCGGCGCTTGCAAGAGCGACCGGCACGGTTGCATCGAAGGCGATCGGGCTTTTGGACGTCCTGGCGAGGGGCGGCAGGATGTGGGGGATTGGCTGGCGCTTCGATGAATCGGCGGGCCTGCTCGACAAAGGCGAAGCAGCCTTCCGGGTGCTCACCGGTAATGCCGACAGCTACCTTGCCGACCCATTCCCGTTCCGGCACCAGGGGCAGGATTTCATTTTTGTCGAACAGTACCTCTACTCGAAGAACCGGGGGTGCATTGCGGTTGTGACAGTGAACCGGGACGGGACAGCCGGCGCATCCCGGATCGTGGTGGAGGAACCGCATCACCTCTCCTACCCGTTCGTGTTCGAGCAGGATGGGCAGATCTGGATGATCCCCGAATCGGGGGCGGCCAGAAATGTCAGCCTCTACCGGGCAGTGGAATTCCCTTACCGGTGGACGCGGGAGGCCTGCCTCATGGAAGGCATTGAGGGCTACGATACCACGCCGCTCTGGCATGCGGGCGGCTTTTGGTTTTTCGTCAGCCCAAGGCTGTGGAGGTCCACGTCCTGGGATGTCCTCAGCCTCTACCGTGCCGAGAGCCTGACCGGATCTTGGACGCCCCATGCCGCCAACCCCGTCCTGATCGATACCAGGCTCAGCCGCCCCGCAGGCGCCGTCATCCGACACGGCGGACGCACGCTACGCCCGGTCCAAGACTGCGCGCGCGTTTATGGCGGCGCGGTGACGTTCTGCCAGATCGATGCGCTGGGGGCGTCGGAGTTTGCCCAGACCCCGGTCGGTCGCATTTGGTCCGGAGCGTTGGGGTGTCACACCTACAACCGCCGGTCTGGCTTGGAGGTGATCGACCTGTTCGGGCATATACGGGGTTTGCGAGAGGTCACGACCTCCTATCGTTTGCTGGTACCTGACGCGCCGGTTTCGGGACCGCGTGGGGTCTCGGGACCGCGTGGGCAGTCCCTCTCTTGGCCGGTCTCGTCCGGGTCAGCCCACCCGTAGCCCATGTGGTCGAGCGCAAGATACCCCGCCTGCGAAGGGCAGTGGCGCGCCCGACCTTTCTCGGGCACAGAATAAGCTGGGATATCACGGCCGAGTGAAGGAGCGAGCCCCACCTCCACATCGCAGCTTCTGGCCAGTGGCAATGTCAGCGTTGCGATGGACGTTCATTTCTTCGCGCCGACGACCTTCGCTGCCTTCCGCACGGCTCGCTCAGTAGAAATTGTCGCTTGTGAGCTAATGCCGGCCGCGGGTCGATGGATGTCCTCGCTGGCGTTGAAGGTGGCCCAGAGGTCTAATCGGGTTTGGCAACGCTGCCAGCACAGCTGCTGAAGATGATCGGTGGCGCTGCCGTGCTATCCGCGCAGGTGGTATGGACTGGAAATAACCAGAAGGGATACCCCAAAAGGGCTAATCATCTATTGTCTTTTCGTAACACTCTATCGTCCTTCCATTTCAGACCTGAATCAGTAATCGTCGTATAACAACCTAAGATTAGGGGGGCAAGAGTACCGATCTTCTTTCATTTTATCTCCTTTCATTATATGGCCAGGAGTCCGCATATGGTTGGATCAAGCACATCCGTGGATGTGGCGGTCATTGGGCCTGGTCGCTGCGGATTGTCGCTGGCCGCGCATTTGCGCGCGCGCGATGTGGAGCACCGGATTTTCGGGGAGCTCTTGGGGTCATGGAAGCACAATATGCCCCCCGGATGGGTCCCATCGTACGACCTCGAAGCGCTGCCATGAACGCCGGGCTCTCCAGCATTCTCGCCCCCGTCGGTGCCACATCGCCGCCTGACCTGATTAATTTCGCGCTGCGGCGATCGCTGACTCTGCCCCGAGTCAGCTTCGTCGTCCCGACGCTCAATGAAGCCGAGAACCTCCCTTGGCTTCTGCCGCGCATCCCCAACTGGGCGCATGAGATCATTATTGTGGATGGTCATTCGACTGACGATACGGTCGCGGTCGCGCGTCGCCTGCGCGAGGACGTGAAGGTCGTCATGGAGTCCCGTCGGGGCAAGGGCGCTGCACTGCAAGCGGGATTCCTGGCCGCCACAGGCGACATCATCGTCATGCTGGACGCCGATGGCTCCATGGTCCCGGAGGAGGCGATCGTTTTTGTCAGTGCGCTGATGGCCGGCGCGGATCTCGTTAAGGGTTCACGCTTTATCCAGGGCGCCGGCACCGGTGACATGTCGCTGTTCCGGATGTTGGGCAACAGGGGGCTGACCCTGTTCGTGCGGCTGCTCTATGGCGGTTGGTTCTCCGATCTATGCTACGGATACATAGCCTTCTGGAGCAAGCACGTCGCCACGCTGAACTGCGATTGCGACGGGTTCGAGATCGAGACCCTCATCAACGTGCGAGCCTTGAAGAACCACCTCAATATCGTCGAGGTGGCAAGTTTCGAGGCTCCGCGC
>NZ_RZSX01000362.1:0-6021 GCF_004023105.1 Mesorhizobium sp. M5C.F.Ca.IN.020.32.2.1
CACCGAGGCCAGCACGCCGATGATCGCCAGCGCGTAGAGGTTGGCGTTGATGGCGGCGAGGAACACGTACCACTTCCCCCAGAAGCCGGCGAGCGGCGGGATGCCGGCCAGCGAGAACATCAGGATGGTGAGGATCGTCGCCATGATCGGATTGGTCGACGACAGGCCGGCGAGATCGCTGATCTGTTCGACATTGCCATCCTTGCGCCGCATGGCGAGGATGAAGGCGAAGGTGCCGAGCGTCATAACCAGATAGATCAGCATGTAGATGGCGACGCCGCGCACGCCGGCTTGGCTGTTGGCGGCGAGACCGACCAGCGAGTAGCCCATATGGCCGATCGAGGAATAGGCCATCAGCCGCTTGATGTTGGTCTGGCCGATGGCCGCGAAGGCGCCGAGCGCCATCGAAGCGATCGAGATGAAGACGATGATCTGCTGCCAGTCGGCGGCGATCGGCTTGAACGCGCCCATTGTGACGCGCACGATCAGCGCCATTGCCGCCATCTTCGGCGCCGCCGCGAGGAAGGCCGTCACCGGCGTCGGCGCGCCCTCATAGACGTCGGGCGTCCACATGTGGAACGGCACCGCCGATATCTTGAAGGCGAGGCCGGCCAGCACGAAGACCAGGCCAAAGACGAGGCCAAGCTGCCGCTCGCCGCCGCCCAACGCCGTGGCGATCTCCTGGAACCCGGTGTTGCCGGTGTAGCCGTAGACGAGGCTGATGCCGTAAAGCAGCATGCCTGACGACAGCGCGCCGAGGACGAAATATTTCAACCCCGCCTCGGTCGAGCGCAGATTGTCCCGGTTGATCGCCGCCAGCACATAAATCGCCAGCGACTGCAATTCGAGGCCGAGATAAAGCCCGATCATGCCGTTAGCCGAGATCATCAGCATCATGCCGAGCGTGCACAGCAGGATCAGCACCGGATATTCGAACTTGTCGAAATGCTCCGCCTTGGCGAAGCGCATCGACATGACCAGCGTCACCGCCGACCCGATCAGCGCCAGCACCTTCATGAAGCGGGCGAAGGGATCCTGGACAAAGGCCTCGCCATAGGCATTGCCCTGCCCGGTGGAAAAGATCGTCCAGACGCCGGCAATCACCAGGACGGCGACGGCAAGGCCGCTCACCATGGTGGTGGTGTTCGCGCGCGAATAGGCGCCGAGCATCAGCAGCGCCAGGGCGCCGACGGCGAGGATCAGCTCTGGAGTCGAAAGCGACAGGCTGGAGAGAAGGTCCGGCGTCATGGTTCGCAAACCTCTTAGTCAGTTCGCCGCCGCGGTTTGCGCGGTGTCGATGGATGCGGTGACATTGGTGACGAGCGCCTTGACCGATTCGGCCGTCGCATCGAAGACCGGCGCCGGGTAGACGCCGAAGAAGATGACCAGCGCCGCCAGCGGATAGATGATCACCTTCTCGCGCGCCGACAGGTCGAGCAGGCCTTTCAGGCTGTCCTTGGTCAGCGCGCCGAAGATCACCCGGCGATAGAGCCAGAGCGCATAGGCCGCCGACAGGATGACGCCGGTGGCGGCGAAGAACGCCACCCAAGTGTTGACCCGGAACACGCCGAGCATGGTCAGGAACTCGCCGACGAAGCCGCTGGTGCCTGGCAGGCCGACATTGGCCATGGTGAAGATCATGAACACGGTGGCGTATTTCGGCATGTTGTTGACCAGCCCGCCATAGGCGTCGATGTCGCGCGTGTGCATGCGGTCATAGATGACGCCGACACAGAGGAACAGCGCGCCGGAGACGAGGCCGTGCGACAGCATCTGGAAGATTGCCCCCTGGACGCCTTCCTGGTTCATCGCGAAGATGCCCATGGTGACGAAGCCCATATGGGCGACCGACGAATAGGCGATCAGCTTCTTCATGTCCTCCTGCATCAGCGCCACCAGCGAGGTGTAGATGATGGCGACGACGGACAGCGCGAAGACCAGCGGCGCGAACATCTCAGAGGCGATCGGAAACATCGGCAGCGAAAAGCGCAGGAAGCCGTATCCGCCCATCTTCAGCAGGATGGCGGCCAGGATCACCGAGCCGGCCGTCGGCGCCTCGACATGGGCGTCCGGCAGCCAGGTGTGCACTGGCCACATCGGCATCTTCACGGCGAAGGAGGCGAAGAAGGCGAGCCATAGCCAGGTCTGCATGTTGGCCGGGAAGTTGTGCGTCAGGAGCGTCGGGATGTCGGTGGTGCCGGACTGGAAGAACATCGCCATGATAGCGAGCAGCATCAGCACAGAGCCGGCCAGCGTATAGAGGAAGAACTTGAACGAGGCGTAGACGCGCCGCTTGCCGCCCCACACGCCGATGATGATGAACATCGGGATCAGGCCGGCTTCGAAGAAGACATAGAACAAAACGATGTCGAGCGCGCAGAACACACCGATCATGAGCGTCTCCAGCAGCAGGAAGGCGATCATGTAGGCCTTGACGCGTTTCTCGATCGATTCCCACGAAGCCAGGATGCAAAGCGGCATCAGGAAGGTGGTCAGGATGACGAACAGCATGGAGATGCCGTCGACGCCCATATGGTAGGAGATGCCGGAATCCAGCCAGGCAAACTTCTCGACGAACTGGAAGCCAGGCTCCGAGTTGTCGAACCCGGTCCAGATGAACAGCGAGATGATGAAGGTGATGCTCGTCGTCCACAACGCGATGGCGCGGATGTTGCGGCGGGCATTCTCGCTGTCGTCATTGATCAGCAGAATGAACAGCACACCAACCAGCGGCAGGAAGGTGACCAGCGAGAGGATCGGCCAGGCGGTCATCAGAGCATCATCCAGGTGACGAGTGCGGCAACGCCGATCAGCATGGCGAAGGCGTAGTGATAGAGGTAGCCGGTCTGCAGCTTGACGACCCGGTTGGTGACATCGACGACGCGCGCCGAAACGCCGTCCGGACCGAGCCCGTCGATGACAGTGCCGTCACCGGTCTTCCACAGAAAGTGGCCGAGGCGTTTTGCCGGCCGCACGAACAGGAGGTCGTAAAGTTCGTCGAAATACCACTTGTTGAGCAGGAAGGCGTAGAGCCCGCGATGCTGCGCCGCCAAATTCTTCGGCATTTCCGGCGCGCGGATGTAGAATTGCCAGGCAATCGCAAAGCCGATCAGCATGGCGACAAACGGCGCCAGCTTCACCCATAACGGCACTTCGTGCATGTCGTGCAGGATGTGGTTTTCCGGGAGCGTAAACAGCGACGCCTTCCAGAACTCGGCATAGCCCTCGCCGATGAACGCGCCATGGAAGATCACGCCGGCGAACAGCGCGCTCGCCGCCAGGATGTACAGCGGCACCAGCATGACCGGCGGCGATTCATGAACATGGTGCATGACCTCGTGGCTCGCCCGCGGCTGGCCGTGGAAGGTCATGAAAATCAGCCGCCAGGAATAGAAGCTGGTGAAGCAGGCGGCGACGACCAGCAGCACGAAGGCAAGGCCGGCAACCGGATTGTGCGCGGCAAAGGCGCTTTCGATGATCGCGTCCTTGGAGAAGAAGCCGGCGGTGCCGATGACCGTCACCGGAATGCCGACGCCGGTCAGCGCCAGCGTGCCGATCACCATCATCCAGTAGGTCTTCGGAATGAGCGTCCTGAGGCCGCCCATCCTGCGCATGTCCTGTTCGTCGGAGACGGCGTGGATCACCGAGCCGGAGCCGAGGAACAACAGCGCCTTGAAGAAAGCATGCGTGAACAGATGGAAGATCGCCACGCCATAGGCGCCGACGCCGAGCGCTACGAACATATAGCCGAGCTGCGAGCAAGTCGAATAGGCGATGACGCGTTTGATGTCGTTCTGGACGAGGCCGACGGTCGCCGCGAAGAAGGCGGTGAAGGCGCCGATGAAGGTGACCACGATCAGCGCCGAATGCGACAGTTCGAACAGCGGCGACAGCCGCGCCAGCATGAACACGCCGGCGGTCACCATGGTGGCGGCATGGATAAGCGCAGAGACCGGCGTCGGGCCTTCCATGGCGTCCGGCAGCCAGGTGTGCAGCGGCACCTGGGCCGACTTGCCCATGGCGCCCATGAACAAAAGCAGGCAGACGACGGTCATCGCGGCCTGCTTGTCGAGCGCATAGCCGAGGAAGGTCAATACTGCAGCGCCCTCGGGGGCGCCTTCGGCCGGAATGAATGTCGCGGCATTAGCGAAAATGGTGCCGAGATTGACCGAGCCGAACAGCACGAACACACCGAAGATGCCGAGCGCAAAGCCGAAATCGCCGACGCGGTTGACGACGAAGGCCTTGATCGCGGCGGCATTGGCCGACGGCTTTTTGTACCAGAAGCCGATCAGCAGGTAGGAGGCGAGACCGACGCCTTCCCAGCCAAAGAACATCTGCACGAGGTTGTCGGCGGTCACCAGCATCAGCATGGCGAAGGTGAACAGCGACAGATAGGCGAAGAAGCGAGGCCGGTTCGGGTCGTGATGCATGTAGCCGATCGAGTAGATGTGGACCAGCGCCGACACCGTGTTGACCACGACCAGCATCACCACCGTCAGCGTATCGATGCGCAGCGCCCATGCGGCCTCTAACCCGCCCGACTGGATCCAGCGCAGCACCGGCACGGTGAACACCTCGCCCTCGCCGAAACCGACGGCGAAGAAGGCGACCCACGAGAGCACGGCTGATATCACCAGGAAGCCGGAGGTGATGTATTCGGACGCCTTGGCGCCGAGCGACGTGCCGAACAGGCCGACGATCAGGAAGCCGAGCAGAGGAAGGAAGACGATGGCCTGATACATGGTGGTTTTCCGTCAACCCTTCATCATGTTCACGTCTTCGACCGCGATCGAACCGCGGTTGCGGAAGAAGACGACGAGAATGGCCAGGCCGATCGCCGCTTCAGCCGCTGCGACCGTCAGCACGAACAGCGCAAACACCTGTCCGACGAGATCGCCGAGTGCTGCCGAGAAGGCGACGAAATTGATGTTGACCGCGAGCAGGATCAGCTCGATCGACATCAGGATGACGATGATGTTCCTGCGGTTGAGAAAAATGCCGAACACGCCGAGCGTGAACAGGATCGCCGATACGGTCAGATAGTGCGCGATGCCGACGATCATCTCAGATTCCCTCGCCCGTCTTGACCTTGCGGATTTCCATTCCCGTTGCCGGCGTGCGGCCAACCTGGGCTGAGATCGACTGCCGCTTGATCCCCGGCTTGTGGCGCAGCGTCAGCACGATAGCGCCGATCATGGCGACCAGCAGCACAAGGCCTGCAATCTGGAAATAGTAGAGGTAGTCCGTGTAGAGGATGTCGCCGAGCGCTGCCGTGTTCGAGCGCGCGGCAAGGTCCGGAATGGGCTTCGAAACCGTCGCAGCCAGTTGCGGCGCGAACGTATAGCCGCCGAGCACCACGATCAGCTCAGCCGCCAGGATCAGCCCGACCAGCGCGCCGATCGGCGCATATTGCAGGGCGCCTTCCTTCATTTCGGCGAAATCGACGTCGAGCATCATGACTACGAACAGGAACAGCACCATGACCGCGCCGACATAGACGACGAGCAGGATCATTGCCAGGAACTCGGCGCCGGTCAGCATGAACAGGCCCGCAGCGTTGAAGAAGGTCAGGATCAGGAACAGCACCGAATGCACGGGATTGCGCGCCGAAATGACCATGAACGCCGAC
Organism: Mesorhizobium sp. M5C.F.Ca.IN.020.32.2.1; assembly: GCF_004023105.1. NCBI lineage: Bacteria > Pseudomonadati > Pseudomonadota > Alphaproteobacteria > Hyphomicrobiales > Phyllobacteriaceae > Mesorhizobium > Mesorhizobium sp. M5C.F.Ca.IN.020.32.2.1. The sequence continues at coordinate 5,633 of NZ_RZSX01000362.1, forward strand.
GCCACCGCGACAAAGGCGAAGAGGTAGAAAAAGGCCGCCTCTAGTCCATTTAGCATGGGTTCCCCCGGGGTTCCTGTCGGACCGGCTTCCGCCCTGTCCGTTGTGTGCTTCGTTCCGCCTCCGGTGCCGAAGCCGCGTGTTCCTAGCGCATGTTCCGATCGGGTTGAAAGACCCGATCGAAAGAAACATGCGCCACTCTCTTACTTCGGTGGATGATCTTTGTCCGAAAAGTTTGCAACTTTTCGGGATCATCCTCTGAACGAGGCCTCTCGCCCCGTCCATGCGTCAAATGTCAGCGATACGGCGCATCCAGCGAGATGTTGCGCGCCAGTTCGCGCTCCCAGCGGTCGCCATTGGCCAGCAGCTTGTCCTTGTCGTAATAACTGTCT
>NZ_RZSX01000363.1:0-6013 GCF_004023105.1 Mesorhizobium sp. M5C.F.Ca.IN.020.32.2.1
GAAGTGACACCTGTCGCGGTGATCTCCGATCCGGATCGCACCATGAAAGTAGGCATCTCCAGCCCGCATCTGATTGCGGCAGCCGCCATCTGCGACCCGGAACTGACGATGACATGCCCCCCGGGACTGACGGCGATCGCGGGCGCAGACGCGCTGACACATGCGATCGAGGCTTTTACCGCCGTCAGGCGCGGAACTGACCCCAACCTGCCGCAACAGCATGTCTTCATCGGCAAGAGCGCGCTGACCGATCATTTTGCGCTGCTCGCGATCAAGCTGCTTGGCCGCAGTCTCGAGAAGGCATACCGCGACCCCGCCGACGAGGACGCTCGGGCCGAAGTGATGATGGGCGCGCTTGCAGCCGGCTGCGCGTTCGGTACGGCCGGAACAGCGGCGGCGCACGCGGTGCAATATCCGATCGGAGCCGTTACCCACACCGCGCATGGGCTGGGTGTCGCCACCATGTTGCCGTATGTCATGAAGTACAACCGGGTCGCCGCGGCCGCCGAGATGACCGAGATCGGCCTTGCCCTTGGTCTCGACGGGAGGGACCGGAGTACCGGTGAGATGGCCGACGCGGCGATCGACGAGATCGGCCGGCTGTTTGGAGCGATCGGGATCACGCCTACGCTGGCCAAGCTCGGACTTCCCGCCGACAAGCTCGATTGGACGGCCGAACAGGCGCTCGGCATTGACCGTCTCATCAAGAACAATCCGCGTCCATTCGATCTGGCAGCCATGCGGGCCCTGATCCAGGCTGCCTATGATGGCGACCTCGCCACCTACGTCGTGTGAGCAATAGAGGAGCAGGCCATGAACATATCTCATCAGGTGCTGGAGGACGAGCAGGACACTGCCGACTTCCATAGATTTTCCCACGGCTTGTATATCGGTGGCCAATGGAGGCAATCCGCCGACAGCAGGGAAATCCAGGTCGTGGACCCTTCCACCGAGGCAGTGATCGCCGCCGTTCCCGATGCGACGATCGAAGATGCCGCGGCGGCCGTGGAGGCTGCGGCCAAGGCCGCCGATGGCTGGCGCACAACGGCACCCCGCAAGCGTTCCGAAATCCTCAGACGTTGCTTCGAGCTGATGACGCAACGTTCCGAGACGCTCGCAACCCTGATCTCGCTGGAAAACGGCAAGGCACTCAGGGACGCGCGTGGCGAGATCGCCTATGCTGCGGAATTCTTTCGCTGGAATGCCGAGGAAGCCGTTCGCATCACCGGTGAATTCGGAATGGCGCCTTCCGGCACGAACCGGATCGTGGTCGACTACGAGCCCATCGGCATCTGCATCCTTGTCACACCCTGGAACTTCCCTGCCGCCATGGCGACGCGCAAGATCGCGCCCGCCTTGGCTGCCGGATGCACCGTAATTTTGAAGCCAGCCAGCGAGACCCCGCTCACGGCCTACGCGCTTGCCGCGCTCTACCAGGAAGCAGGCGTTCCGCCAGGTCTGGTGAACGTTCTGACAACCTCCAATCCCGGCCCTGTGACGGCCGCGCTGCTGGCCGATCCGCGGGTGCGGAAACTCTCCTTTACCGGCTCGACGGGTGTAGGGCGCGTTCTGCTGGCCGAGGCCGCAAAGCACGTGGTTTCGTGTTCGATGGAACTTGGCGGCAATGCGCCATTCCTTGTGTTCGATGACGCGGACCTTGACGCGGCGGTCGATGGGGCGATGGTGGCGAAGATGCGCAACGCCGGCGAAGCTTGCACGGCTGCAAACCGCATCTATGTCCAGTCCGGCGTTTACGATGCCTTTGGCGAATGCCTCGCCAGGCGGATGTCGGCACTCAAGATCGGAGCTGGTACGGACGCAGCCACGGAGTGCGGGCCGATGATCACCAGGAAGGCCGTCGACAAGATCGACCGTCTGGTCAACGATGCTGTCACCCGTGGCGCGCGGGTGCTGTGCGGGGGCAAGGCAGGCTCGGGAACAGGATACTATTATCCGCCGACCGTGCTCTGCGACGTCCCGGCCGAGGCGGAGATGGCGCACGAGGAAATTTTTGGGCCGGTGGCGCCGATCTCGAGATTCGAAACGGAAGCCGACGTCATCGCGCGCGCCAACGACACCGAATACGGTCTTGCCGCCTACATCTACACGCGCGATCTTGCGCGTGGAATGCGGGTGGCATCCAAGATCGAAGCCGGGATGATCGCTCTCAACCGCGGCTTGATGTCCGATCCGGCAGCACCCTTCGGCGGCGTGAAGCAGAGCGGCCTTGGCCGCGAGGGCGGCCAGCATCACGGTATTGCCGAGTTCATGGAGGCGAAATACCTCGCCATCAGCATCTGAGCGGAGGAAGAGTGCAAAGCGATCCGTTTCGCATCCGCGACCACGTCGCGGATTTTGACAAAATCGTGCAGGACATCGTTCACCGCAGCGAGGCCGTTCGCGCAACCATTCCAATGACAGCCGACGTTGCCTATGGGCCGGATCAGACCGAAACCATCGACCTGTTCTTTCCCTCGGGCAAAAGAAGCGGCCTGCCGGTGCACATGTTTATCCATGGCGGCTACTGGAGAATGTTCTCCAAGCGCGACTACTCATACGTGGCGACGACGATTACCCAGGCCGGTGCGATTGCCGCCATCGTCGACTATGCTCTGATGCCCAAGGTCAGAATGGCTACGATCGTCGACCAGGTGCGCCGCGCCAAGCAGTGGGTTCTGGCCCATATCGCCGACCACGGCGGAAACCCGGCAGAGCTGACTGTCAGCGGCCATTCGGCTGGAGCACATCTTTCTACGTTTCTGTTCAACAGCGAGAATACCCCATCGAATGTGCGGGCAGTCCTTCTGCTCGGCGGGCTCTACGATTTGAAACCGCTCCAGAACTCCTTTCTCGCCAACGAGATTGGAATCACCGATGAGGAAGTCGCCATGTTTACACCTCTTGCCTATCGGCATGATCCTCAAACCAGGGCGACGGTTCTGGTCGGAGCCAATGAGACGCCGCCTTTCCATCAGCAAGCAGATCGATTCAAAGAGAACCTGCTGCAGCAGGGTTCGCCGGCAACGTCGCTTGTTCTCACGAACCGCAACCACATGGACAGTGTCAGAGATCTCGGCATGCCCCAGAGCCAGGCGGGTGATTGCCTGACGAAACTGATTGCCAACGACCGCCGCTAACCCTCCCAGCAGACATGCCGGCCATCACCACGGCGGCTTTACCGCAATGCCGTCTGCTGAACGCCTCAGCGAGGGAAAAGAACCTCACCCATTCCAAGCACCGCGTTGTCACCGCCATATTTCTGCGGCGCCTTGCCCAGAAGCGGCCGTTTCAAAAAACCCTCGGCGATCAGATGGCGATCGACGATGGCGGCGAAGACACTCTCTGGCGCGCCGCATTCGACGAAGCTCGGCGACAGGCTTTTCGGCGCGCGATCGAGAAGGATCGAACCGCGACGCATCAGATAGCCGGGCATCTCGCCGGTGCCGCCGGCCACCACCAGCGTGCCGGCGATCATGCGGCTGCCGGCATGGTCGCCTGAGCCTTTCAGCACCGCGATCAGGCCGCGCCGCATGCGGTCGGCGGAAAAAGCGCCGGCTTTGCCCCTGACGATCAGCACGCCGCCATTCATGCCGGCCAGTTCCCCGGCGAGCGGCGCCCCAAGGTGATCACCGGCGTTGCCTGTAATTTCAAGCCTGCCGCCGCGCATGCCGGAGCCGGCATGCGGACCGGCATTGCCTTCGACCGTGAGTTTGCCGCCGCGCATGGCACGCCCGGCCTGGGCGCCGGCATTACCGACGACGCGAACCGAACCGCCCCGCATGCCTTCCGCCACGCGGTCGAGGCGCGCGCTTCCACCTTCGAACACGATGTCCAGCGGATCGTTGCCGGCGACGCGAAAGATATCGCCGACCTTCGATCCATGCTTCGACATGCCGATCTGGACTTTTTCGATATCGCGCCTTTCCATCCCGGCAAGCCGCTCCGGCGTCAGCGGCGACAGGTCAAGGCGCTCGGGCGGCTCGGCGACAAGGGTGAAGGTCAGCGCCTTCATGGCAGCATATCCTTCAGCGAATAGATGAACTTGCCGAGCTTGCCGCCGTAATTGCCGGCGCTTATGCGAACCGCGCCTCGCTTCGGCCCAAGCTCGATGACGGCCTTGATGCCGGCCTTCATCGCGGCGGCAACGGCTTCGTTGGTCTCGCCGTCGATGACGATTTCCAGGACGGCGTTGATGTCGGGACCGAGCTCACTTCTGACGACACCGCGCAGTGTCGGCGCGTAGGCTTCGTTGGCCGAGGCGATCATGCCCTTGTATTTACCACCGATCTTGGAACCCGAACGGGCGATGCCGCCCGGAAACGGCACGATCGCGCCAGGCACCAGGCCTATCGCGGCAACGGCGGCCTCGGCAGCAACCAAGGCCTTGGCGCTGCTTTCAGCCATGACAAAGAAATTACCGCCGCCGACGGCACCCTTCGTCAGCCCGGTCGTTGCTTCGCACAGGAATTCGCCATCCATGACGGGAATGCGCCAAAAATGCCTGCCGCCGATTTTCTTGGAGATCTGCCAGCCGTCGCCGAAATAGCGCAGCGCCGAACCGAGCTTCAACTCGGCGCTGCCCTCCAGTCCGGCGAAGCAGGCCGAACCCGGCGAGGTCAAGACACACTGGCCGACGCGATTGAGCAGTTGTTTCTGCAGCTCGTCTGTTCCCATCGCGAAAATCATCACGCGGCAGCCGGGCCGGCCATCCGGTGTGGCCGATGGCGGCAGTTCGATATCGATTGCCGCTTCGCAGCCGCAGCCGATCACCGAGGTGGCAAAGCCGGTCATCGTGATCGCCGCCTGGCGCGCCCATTTCCGGTTCGGCGCGGTGATGATGATGGCGGTCGCGCGCATGCCGAAGGCCTCGGCAAAGGTATCGTCGATCGTTATGCCATGTACGCTCAGATTCGGCATGCAACCTCGCCGAACGGCTGTTCGCGCGCTATCGCGGAATCCGGGAAATTGAACCAGTCCAGCGACAGGCCGTAACGCTGCTGGTGATAGTCCTCCAGCCGCCGCACCATCGCCTTGTCCGGCGACGGATTGAGCCTGAGCGCCTTGCCCCAACGGTAATGGGTGATCTCCCCATCTTGCACGACGAGAGCGCCATCCTTGAAGACATACGCCGCCTGCCCCAGCATTTTCGCAATATTCTCGTCCCTGCGGTAGACAGCGATGTCGGCTGTGACGCCGACGCCGAGATGGCCCCGATCCGTCAGCCCGAGCAGCTTGGCTGGGGCCGCGCGCGTCATGATGGCAATTTCCTCGAACGTGTATTCACGGTCGATTGCGGCCAGGGTGGACAGCGCCATGGCGGATTTTGGAAGTTCGGCAATCATTTCGGCGCGCGCTTCCCGGCTCATCAGCAGCTCGAACAGAGCCGGGTAGACGGTAAAGGGCGCGCCATTGGGATGATCGGTGGTGAAGAAGACACGCCACGGATCGTCGATCAGGAGAAAAAGCTCGAGCCCGATCGCCCACTGCATCGTGCCATAGAAATCCTTGCCATAGCTGTAGGGCACGATGCCGCCGCCATTGCCGTCCCCATCATGAATGACGGATTTCTTCGGGTGGGCACTGCCACGCGCCGAAAACTGCCGCATGACGTCGGAGGAGACAGTGACCGTCTGGCCGAACATTACCTGGCCGATGTCGATGGTGACCTCCGGCGTCGCGTTGACCAATTCGGCTAGACGCGCCGCGGCCGAGGAAAACCTGCGCTTGCCTTCGGTGCCGTAGCCGTAGAACTGGAGATGCGCGAGGTGCAGCGGCAGTCCTTCCGCCGCCGCGATCGTCGCGGCCGCCGTATCCGCCGATCCGGGGCTGCCCAGATTGTTGCAATGGACATGCAGAGGATGCGGGACGCCGAGACTGTCGACGGCCGCCTGCAGCGTCTTGACGATCTTGCGCGAGCTGACGCCATAGGAAGGCACGACGTCGTCCAGCGAGAAGGTGCGGACGTTTTCCTTGAAGGCGGCCGCCGCACCGGCGTTGATCACCTTGACCCCAA
>NZ_RZSX01000364.1:0-5980 GCF_004023105.1 Mesorhizobium sp. M5C.F.Ca.IN.020.32.2.1
CCTTCGTCTGGTTTGACGAAACCGTCGCGGTGACGCCGCTTGGGCCGGAGCATATGGGAGCGGGCGTTCCCGACACCTATCCGTTCGGGCTTTAGCCCCTCTCGGACAACGCCGCATCAAAGTGAGTTTCGGCGGAACATTCATCGCGCCCTGCTGTTTTCTACCACAGGACCCTTTTCGAAGGAGTTGTGCCATGAGTGGAACCAAACATCCAAAGTGGAAAAAGCCGAGCGATGCCGATTTGAGAAACAATCCCGGTATCGGGACCTCCAAGGGCACGATCAAGGAAGGCGACGAACTCTTACTCGAAGGCGAAAACACGATCGAAGGCGATGTCGAGAACGACACCAACGCCCTTGGCGGGATCAATCCAAGGCAAAAGATGCGGACGAACAAGTAGCGTCGCGGCGTCTTACGAGGCAAGGGTCAGGCAGGAGCACATGCGCGCATTTATGATTGTCGCGGCGCGGAGTACATGTGAAGCAAGCTTCGGAGAGTATCCCATGACCGACCCTGATCCTGATCCGAACAATCCCGTGCCGATACCGGATAATCCGAATCCTGAGCCTGCCCGGCCGCCTGCTCCGCCGGAAACTCCGCCGGATGAGCCTCCGGGCGTTCCTCCGCCTTCGCCCGATCCCGTTCCCAGCCCGCAAAGGCAGCCCGTCGAAATTCCTCCCGAGACACCATCCGAGATTCCGACGAAACCGACCTTCCCGGGTCCGACTGCCAGAGCATCGGACCCAAGAGTGGAAACCCGGCTGTAGAACGACGCCGTCGCCGGCCATCCAGGTTCTGGTTATTCCCCGATTTGGCTGGTCGAACGTTCGTTGAGCGTCCCGCCCGTTTGCGCATCGATCGCCGCCAGGCTGACCTCATAGCCCCACAGGGTGCGGATATGGCGGAGGGTGGCGTCGCGACTGGCCTCCTCCAGCATGATGCCGTTCTTCACCTTGTGCTCCAGCCGCAATTGTCGGTCACCGAGCAGATCAACATCTACCACTTGGATATCCGGCCGGCTCGCACCGATGTCGTAGCTCTGGGCGAGCCCGGCGCGTATCTTTTCGTAGCCACGCTCATTGTGGATCGACGCGACTTCGTAATGCGGTTCGCTAGCGGCATCGGCGAGGATAAAGAACCGCCATTTCCGCATCAGGGCGGGGCTCAGATACTGGCGGATGAATGATTCGTCGCGATGGTTCGCCCACGCGTCGAGCAGGGTTTCGCGCCAATTGCCGCTGCCGGCGATATCGGGGAACCAGTCACGATCCTCGGCGGTCGGCTCAGTCGATATGCGCTGAATGTCCTGCATCATGTCGAGGCCCAAGGCATAAGGATTGATACCGGAAAAACGCGGATCGTCGAAGCCCGGCTGAAAGATCACGTTCGAATGGTTGCGCAGGATTTCCAGCATCGCGCCTTCATTGATCAGGCCGCGATCGAACAGCATGTTCATGAGTGTGTAGTGCACGAAAGTGGCGCAGCCTTCGTTCATTACCTGCGTTTGCCGCTGCGGATAGAAGTATTGCGCGACGACGCGGACTATCCTGATGATTTCACGCTGCCAAGGCTCCAGGACCAGGCTGTTTTTTTCCAGGAAGTAGAGCAGGTTCTCCTCGGGCAGGTTGAGCGTTTTCTTCCGCTCTGCGATGCCGGTGTTCGTTTCGTTGGCCTTGGTCCCGTCCTTCGACGGCGGGAGCGTGCGCCACAGATCGTTGTAGGAACGCTCTTCGTACTCCAGGCGCTCACGAACGCCTTCTCGCTGCCGCTCCGACGAGAGCTTCGGCGGTCGGCGGTATCTGAACACGCCCTGTTCCATCAGCGCATGGGCAGCATCGAGGATGGCCTCCACCGCGGCGACGCCATGCCGCTCCTCGCAACGGGCAATGTAACCCTTGGCGAAGTCCAGATAGCCCAGGATAGCGCTGGCATCCGTCCATTGCCGGAACAGATGATTGTTCTTGAAAAAATGATTGTGGCCAAGCGCTGCATGAGCTGTCACCAGGGCCTGCAGGGCCATGGTGTTTTCCTCCATCAGGTAGACGATGCAAGGATTGGAATTGATCACCAGTTCATAGGCGAGCCCCCGCCCGCCTTTGCGATAGAGCAATTCCTGGTAGAGAAAATGCTTGCCGAAGGACCAGTGGCGATACATCAGCGGCATGCCGACCGAGGAATAGGCGTCGAGCATCTGCTGGGACGAGATGATCTCCATCTGCACCGGATAGACGTCGAGGTGAAGCTCTTCGATCGCGAGCGCCTCGATCGCCTGGTAGGCGCGCGACAGTGTCTTGAAATCCCAGTCAGACCCTGAAAAGAGCAATCCTGATTTGCTGGTTTGGCCGGATTTGCCGGTCTGGTTCGCCATCGGCTCCCCTCAAGCGCTTTTTTGGAAGACCGGCTGCCTGGCAAAGAGCTGGCGAAAGACCGGATAGATGTCGGATGCGTTGGCGATACGGCTCATCTGGAAATTCGGCCATCTCTGGTTGACAGCGCTGTAGGCGCGCCACAGCGAGGTTCCATTGTCGGTGCTGCCGAAAATATGGCTCTCACGTTCGTCGATGATCTCGACATAGGCGAAATACTGGCACAGGCGCATGATCTGGCCGTCCATCAGGCCGATGCAGCGCTCGGAATCGGTAACGAAATTGTCGCCGTCCGATGCCTGGGCGGCATAGATGTTCCACTCGTTGCTGGGATAGCGTTGCTCGATAATACGGCGCATCTCCTCGAGTGCCGTGGAAACGACCGTACCGCCGCTTTGCGTATTGTAGAAGAAGGTTTCCTCGTTCACCTCCTGCGCCTCGTGCGTATGGCGGATGAAGACGATTTCGGTGCGGTCGTAGCGCCGTTTCAGGAACAGGTGCAGCAGCACGAAGAAGCGCTTGGCTAGATCCTTCTCGCGTTCGCCCATCGAGCCGGATACGTCCATGAGACAGAACATGACCGCATTGGCATTCGGCACGGGCTGGGCGTCAAAACGGTTGAAGCGGATGTCGACGGGATCGACATAGGCGATCCGCTTACGGCGGCGCTCAAGTCGCTCAAGCTCTTCCCGCAACGCTGCGATGCGTTGGCGTACCGGCCCCGCGCTCTGGGGCTCTGCCTCCAGGATTGCGAGTTGCTCCGCAATCGCATCAAGCTCCTCCTGCTTCGGGCGCCTGAGCGCAATCCGGCGACCATGGCTGTTTCGCATGGTGCGCCCGACATTGATGTTGGTCGGCGAACCGGTCGCGGCGAACCCTGCGCGGCGCGGCTTGAAGGCAAGTATCTCCTTGAGGTTGAGCTTGACCATGTCGGGAAGTTCGAGATCCTCGAAGAAAAGGTCGAGCACCTCCTCGCGCGAGAGCACGAAACGAAAATCGTCCTCCGAGACCGTTTTCCCGGGAGACGAACCGCCGCCGCCCTGACCGGGCTTGGGAACCCGGTCGCCCGGGGCGAAATGCTTATTGCCCGGCAGGATGTGCTGCCGCTTGCCGCTGTCTTTCGCATCGCTGAAGCTCGGCTCGGCTGTGCCCCTCGCCGGCATCGAGACGGCATGCTCGCTGTCGACATCAGCGATCTTGCCGGTACGAATCCGATCCCGGATGCTTCGCTTCAGTTCTTCGCGCGCACGCTTCAGGAAGCGCTGGCGGTTGCCCAGGCTCTTGTCCTTCGGGTTCAGTCGGCGATCGACAAAGATCGGCATGGAACCATCCCGGCCGGACTCAGCCCGCCTTGTTCACCCGCATGTACCAGTCCACCAGCCGGCGGACCTGACGTTCGGTGTAACCGCGTCCGACCATCCGATGCACGAACTCAGTATGCCGTTTCTCCGTTACGCTGTCCTGCTTGGAGCCGAAGCTGATCACCGGGAGCAGATCCTCGACTTGGCCGAACATCCGCTTCTCGATGACTTCGCGCAGCTTTTCATAGCTTGTCCATGAGGGGTTGCGGCCATTGTTCCTCGCCCGGGCGCGCAACGCGAACTTCACGACCTCATTGCGGAAGTCCTTGGGATTGGCAATGCCGGCCGGCTTTTCGACTTGCGACAGTTCGTTGTCCAGTACCTCGCGATTGAGGATCTGGCCTGTATCGGGGTCTTTGTAGTCCTGATCCTCGATCCAAGCATCGGCGTAGGCGATGTAGCGGTCGAACAGGTTCTGACCGTATTCGCTGTAGGACTCCAGATAGGCCTTCTGAATCTCATGGCCGATGAACTCGGCGTAACGCGTCGCCAGTTCCGACTTTATGAAGTCGAGATAGGCGGCCTCCGTTTCCTTCGGGAACTGCTCGCGCTTGATAGCCTCCTCCAGAATGTACATCAGATGCACAGGATCGGCGGCCACTTCCTTGGTGTCGTAGTTGAATGTCTGCGACAGGATCTTGAAAGCAAAGCGCGTGCTGACGCCGGTCATGCCCTCGTCGACACCGGCGGCATCGCGGTATTCCTGAACCGACTTCGCCTTGGGATCTATGTCCTTGAGGTTCTCGCCGTCATAAACGCGCATCTTCGTGTAAAGCGGCGAATTGTCGTGCTCGGCCAGACGGGTCGAGACGGTGAACCGGCTGAGAATGTCCAGCACCTCCGGTGCACAGGGACTGGAAGCCAACTCGCTTTCGCGCAGCAGCTTTTCGTAGATCTGCCTTTCTTCGGTGACCTGCAGGCAGTACGGCACCTTGACCACCAGGATGCGGTCGAGGAACGCCTCGTTGTTCTTGTTGTTCTTAAACTGCAGCCATTCCGACTCGTTGGAATGGGCTACGACGATGCCCTGATAAGGAAAAGATCCGAAGTTCTCCGTACCGTTATAGCTGCCTTCCTGGGTAGCGGTCAGCAACGGATGGAGGACTTTGATCGGCGCCTTGAACATCTCGACGAACTCGAGCAACCCTTGCGTGGTCCGGTTCAGGCCGCCGCTGTAGGAATAGGCGTCCGGATCGGATTGGCTGAAATTCTCGAGTTGTCGTATATCGACCTTGCCGACCAGGGCCGAAACGTCCTGGTTGTTCTCATCGCCCGGCTCGGTCTTGGCGATGCCGATCTGGCGCAGCCGCGAAGGCATCAGCTTCACGACGCTGAACTTGGAGATGTCGCCGGACAGTTCATCGAGGCGCTTGGCCGCCCACGGCGAGATCAGGCCGTTCAGCCGGCGCCGCGCGATGCCGTATTTGTCCTCCAAAAGGTCGCCCATGCGGTCAGGATTGAAAAGCCCGAGCGGCGATTCGAAAACCGGGCTGATCTGGCCGCCCACCTTCAGCGTATAGATCGGACGCTGCTCCATCAGCTTCTTCAGCCGTTCGGCGAGCGAGGACTTACCGCCGCCGACAGGGCCAAGCAGATAGAGGATCTGCTTGCGTTCCTCGAGCCCTTGAGAGGCATAGCGGAAATAGCCGGCTATGCGCTCGATCGTGTCCTCCATGCCATAAAACTCGGAGAAGGTGGGATAGACCTTGATTGTCCTGTTGGCGAAAATGCGGCCGAGCCGCTCATCCATGCTGGTGTCGATCAGGGTAGGCTCGCCGATCGCCTCGACCATCCGTTCGGGCGCCGAGGCATACATCGATTTATCCTCGCGGCAGGCAAGGAGATATTGCTGGATGCTTATCTCCTCCTGCGCCGCATTCGTGTAAATCTCCGAAAACAGATCGAAGACGTCGGACTGGTTCTCGCGCATGGTATCCTGGCCCCGGCCGGTCTGGTTGCTCTCGCCCTTCATTCAACTATCGGAAAGCCTTTGTGGTTCCCTATCATCACGTAGTGCGTCTGCGCCCGGATGTTAGGGGTCGAGACAGATATAGTGAACGCCTGAAAGCCAGCCAGCGAATGGCTCGCACAATGGAACGTTTCCGAGGGATATCCATTCTTCCATCAGCGCGTGCCGAGTGCAACAGCCCGTCGCGAACAAGCTGTTTTTCTGGAGGAATGAACCAGGCCGCCTGCTCTCAGCAGTTGAGTTGGCGGCGCACAGGTCATTCGGTGAAGAGATCTACACTGCAC
>NZ_RZSX01000365.1:0-5964 GCF_004023105.1 Mesorhizobium sp. M5C.F.Ca.IN.020.32.2.1
GTACCGAGGAACAGCGGCCATTCCTTGTAGAAGACCGGAAAGATGTCAGGGGAGATCGAAGCGGCGACAAGGCAGCCAACGATCGCCTGGGCGGCGCCGAACAAAGGGCGCGGCACGCGCACCGTGGCGCCGTTGGTGCCGGCCAGGATCGCCGCCAGCATCGGTCCGATCAGCAGCGCTGCCGGCAAGGCGCCGAATTCAAGCGCGCCGGCAAACAGGATCGAGAAGATCAGCAGTGCCAGCCACTGCCAGACTTTGGGCACCCGCGCCATGCGTTCGACGGTCGGCTGGTCTGGCAGGGAATCCATTTTTCGGTCTTAGCCCCGAAGCGGGGAGATGCGAACCCCCGCGGCGGTGAAAAATGCGTCAGCCCAGGCGTCAGCCGGTTTTGACGGCCGGCAGGCCGAAGCCGCCTACGGGCCGGGTCTCGACTTGGAATTCGAAGCCGGCGATGATCGGCCGCGCCTTGGCAATCGCCGCCTGGACTTCCGGCAGTTGCAGCGAAGCCTTGTGGCTTGCCTGGTCGGTCCACACTTCGGTCACCCAGATCGCGTCGGCATCGGCCGGATCGGTGGCGATGTTGTAGCTCAGGCAGCCAGGCATGGCGCCGGTGCTGGCAAGCAGGACATCCATCATTGCGTCGCGCTGGCCGCGTGTCGCCCGCATCTTGCCGATCAGACCGTACATTGCCGTTTTCTCCGTTGGCTTCCGCGGTAACCATGCAGGTCGCCGCTCACGGCATCAACTGGCCACCATTCACCTCGATCACCTGGCCGGTGATGTAACCGCTCAGCAGAGCGGACGAGAGGAACAGATAGGCGCCGACGCAGTCCTCGGGCGTGCCGGCGCGGCCCTGCGGAATGGTAGCAACCATGCCCTTCATGTGCTCCTCGGTCGAATAGCGCTCATGGAAAGGCGTCGCGATGGTGCCCGGCGCCACCGCGTTGACGCGGATGTTGAAGCCGATCAGTTCCTTGGCCATGCCGCGGGTCACATTGGAGACGAAGGCCTTGGCCGAGCCATAAAGGCCGGCGCCGCCGCCGGCGCCATTGCGCGCCGCAATCGACGAGGTGTTGACGATGAAGCCGCCCTGGCGCTTCAGCCATGGCATCGCCTTGCGCGAGGCGGTCAGCACAGAGCGGGCGTTGAGATCCATCACCGCGTCGTAATGCGCCTCGGTCTGCTCGGCATAGGGTACGCGGCCAAGCATGCCGCCGGCATTGTTGACCAGGCCATCGAGCCGGCCGAAGTGTTGCGCGCTGTCCTCGACGACGCGCTCGACATCGGCGGAGATCGAGAAATCGCCCTGGATCAGGAATACCTCGCCGCCTCCGGTGCGGATGGTCCCGGCCAGGTTTTCGGCAGCTGCCCGACTCGAATTGTAATGCAGTGCGACGCGGCATTTCTGCGCGGCGTAGGCCAATGCAAGTGCCGCCCCGATGCCGGTCGAAGCGCCGGTGATCAGCACCGCCTTGCCGGCGAGGTCGGGGATGACCAGGGTGGGGGTGACAATGGCGGTTATGGTGGCTGGCACGTCTATTCCTCCGGGACTCTCCCACCCTTCGTAGGGCCTCGCCGCCCTCATGTTCAAGTCAGTAGAGGTTCAGGGCCGCAAATAGGCGTAGCCCTGGTGCTGCAATTCGGCGAGCTTGACGACACCGCCGGTCTCGGCGGCATGAAAGCCGTCGAGCAGATCGGTGAGCGCAACATCCATGCCATGCATGGTGTTGGCGCAGGCATGTGAGGTCAGCCCGTCGCGGACCAGGCCGGAAAAACGGCTGGAAATGGCAGCTGACGCGCTCTTCGACTTGAAAGCGGCGAGTGCCGGGCCATACACGACCAGCACGATGTCGACCTTGCCGCCGGTGCCCTCATAATGGTTCTTTATATTGCCCAAAACGAACCCGACCTTGTCGAGGTCGCTGAGGTGATAGGCGACCTTCTGCCTTTCTTCTTCCACGGCCGCTGCCTTGACCGGGCGCAGCCCGAAAAGGCCGGCGGATCCGGCAAGGCTCAAGCGGAAAATATCGCGGCGTCGCATCATGTCGTTCTCCAGAATGCCGTCCTCGCAAATTGCGTGGCTTCGGCCTCGATCCTAGCATAAATTGAAGTCACGTCCTGTCGGGCGAGGAGGGGCAGATGACATCGAATACCATTGTGGGCGCCGGACTTGGTGTCGCCTTGCTTGCCGCTGTTGCCGGCACCGCCTTTGCCGAGGATACGCCTAAGCTCACCGAACTCAGCCCGGACGGCAAGGATGCCTGTTTCGGGCGTGTCTATGATGCCGCGCATCTCAAGGTACATCCGAACCAGAAGGTGGGACGGATTTTCTTCTACTACGGCAGCGATCCGGTCAGCCATCCCAACGAGGAGCCGAGCAGCGGTCCGTCCGGCTACAACGGCTTCATGGCGACGACGGTGCGCGGCGCCAAGAAACCCGAGTGGGTTGGCGGTTGGTGCGGCAAGGATGATCCGCAGTCGAGCGAGCTTCATTGCGGCATGGAATGCGACCGCACCATGGCCTTACTGAACGTTGATGAAAAAGGCCGGCTGATCGTCTCCGGCGTGCATCGCAACCTTTATCTCGATGCTGGCGCCGAGGATGAGCTGGGTGAAAAGGAATACGCCAAGCAGGCACTCGGCACAGAAGACGACGGCTTTCGGCTCGACCGTATGCCGACGCAGACCTGCAAGGCCGAATTCGCGCGCATCGATCCGGTCGATCCGGCGCTGGGAGCACCGCTGCGTGAGCGGCTGAAACCGGACCAGCCGTTCTGCTACGGGCGCGACTACGATGCCGCGCATCTCGACTCGCATCCCGATCAGCTTACCCACACCATCAGGGTTTTTCGGGGCCCGATCGAGCTGGCCTCCTTCGCCAAGGGCGGCGATCCGGCAAGCTGGCCAAGCGGCGCCGACATAGCTGTTTCCGTAACCACGCGTCGGAACGCCACCGAGGTCACGCAGAGCTACAGTTGTGACGGCGAAGCGGACCAGTGGCGCTGTGTCGCGAGCGGAAAGACGAGCGACTTTTCCTGCGACATCGCAGCCAAGGAGATTTATCTGCGCCGCGGCGCCAACGGCACGATGATGCTGGCCAATCCCAACAGCAGCCTGCCGATCATCGACCTATGCTCGAAGACGGCCGAAGGCGAGACCGCATCCGACGACAAGGTCTACCGGCTGGAGCCGATGCCGCAATCCGCCTGCACGCCTTGAGAAGTTTTGAGGGCCTACGGAACCGCCTCACGCGAACGGCACGGCCGTCGTGCCCTTGGGCAGCTTTGCCTCGTCGTCGGGCTCGACATGAATGGTGACGCGCACCGAGGGGATCTCGGCCTTCAGCGCATCCTCGATGCGGTCGCAAATGACGTGGCTGGCGCCCACCGACATATCGGCATCGACGACCAGGTGGAACTCGATGAACGTGGCGCGGCCGGCAATCCGCGTCTTCAGATCGTGGACTTCCATTGCGCCCTTGCAATTGGCCGAAATGACGTCGCGGATGTGCATGTGCTCCTGTGTATCGACGGCGCGGTCCATGAGCCCGTTCATCGACGAGCCGATGACGTGCCAGCCCTGCCACAGGATGTGCAGCGCGACGATGACGGCAAGAGCGGGATCGAGGACTTGCCAGCCGGTGAGCACGGCACCGACCAGACCAATGAACACGCCGACGGAGGTCGCCACGTCGGTCATGATGTGCCTGCCGTCGGCAACCAGTGCCGGCGACTTCTCGGCACGGCCGGCACGGATCAGCGTTAAGGCCCAGAAGGCGTTGATCACTGTCGCGACACCGTTGATGGCGAGGCCGGTCCAGGGCTGTTCGAGTGGGGCGGGATGCCGCAAGGACCACCACACTTCGTTGAGGATCAGCAGGGCTGCCAAAACGATCAGCACACCTTCCAGCACGGCCGAGAAATACTCGGCCTTGTGATGGCCGAATGGATGATCCTGGTCGGCCGGCTTGTAGCTGACCTGGATCGCCCAGTAGGCTGCGGCCGAGGCAATGACGTTGACGATCGATTCCAGCGCGTCCGAATACAGCGCCACGGAACCGGTGACGTGCCAGGCCGCCAGCTTCAGGCCGAGCACGACGAAAGCGACGACTATCGACCAGAAGGCGAGGCTGGCGACCTTGCGCTTGGCGGTGGTTTTCGGATCGATTGCGGTCATTGATTGCTTCCGGCCGCCGAAACCGGAGCTAAGCCGCCTTTTCCTTGGCCTTGCGCGGCAGATGCGCAACGATGTTCTCGATGATGCGCATACCGGCATTGTGTCCGAGAGTCATGATCGATTCCGGGTGGAACTGCACCGCAGCGATCGGCTCCTTGCTGTGCTCGAAGGCCATGATGACGCCTTCTTCCGTCTCGGCCGTGACGACGAAACCATCGGGCAACCGCACCGGATCGGCGAAGATCGAGTGATAGCGGCCGACCGTCACCTCCTTGGGCAGGCCGGAAAAGATGATGCCCGGCTTCGACACGCGGATGCGCGACGGTTTGCCATGCATTGGCACGTGCAGCTGCCGCAACTCTCCGCCATAGGCCTCGGCCAACGCCTGCAGGCCGAGGCAGACGCCGAAGATCGGCAGGTCGCGCGCGCGGGCCCGTTTGATGGTGGCGGCGCAGTCGAAGTCCTTCGGCGTGCCGGGACCGGGCGACAGCACGACCAGGTTGGGTTTCAGCCGGTCGAAGACGTCGTCCGGCACAGGTGTGCGCACAGTCGATACATTGGCGCCGGTCTGGCGAAAATAGTTGGCCAGCGTGTGGACGAAGGAGTCCTCGTGGTCGACCAGCAGGATGTTGACGCCGTCGCCGACGCGCGCGGTGGCGCGTTCGGTGTCGGCGGCATTGCCTGACTTGGCGTCGCGGATGGCGGAGATCATGGCGGATGCCTTCAGTTCGGTTTCGGCTTCTTCTTCCTCGGGAATGCTGTCGAAGAGCAGCGTGGCGCCGGCGCGCACCTCGGCGATGCCATCCTTGATGCGGATGGTGCGAAGCGTCATGCCGGTGTTCATGTCACCGTTGAAATTGACCATGCCGATCGCCCCGCCATACCAGGCGCGCGGGCTCTTCTCGTTCTGCTCGATGAAGCGCATCGCCCATAATTTCGGCGCGCCGGTGACGGTGACCGCCCAGGCATGCGACAAGAACGCGTCGAAGGCGTCCATGCCTTCGCGCAGCCGCCCCTCGATGTGATCGACGGTGTGGATCAGCCGCGAATACATCTCGATCTGGCGGCGGCCGATGACGCGCACCGAGCCTGGGTCGCAAACCCGCGACTTATCGTTGCGGTCGACGTCCGAGCACATGGTCAGCTCGGATTCGTCCTTCTTCGAATTGAGCAATTTCAGGATCTGCTCCGAATCGGAAATGGCGTCGTCGCCGCGCTTGATCGTGCCGGAGATCGGGCAGGTCTCGACACGGCGGCCGTTGACGCGCACGAACATTTCGGGCGAAGCGCCGATCAAGTATTCGCCTTCGCCGAGATTGATGAAGAAGGAATAGGGCGACGGGTTGATGGTCTTCAGCTTGCGTGAAATGTCGGAAGGCGGTGTCTCGCAGCGCTCGTAGAACATCTGGCCGGGCACCACCTCGAACAGGTCGCCGCGTTTGAAGCTCTCCATCGCCTTGCGCACCAGATTGGCATATTCGCCCGGCTCATGGTCGCCGCGCGGCGGAATGCGGTCGGCGGTCTTGAACGGCTCGACGATCTCGTCGCGGGGCAATCCCTCCGTCGAAAACTCGTCGCCGGAATAGTCGTAGCGGTCGGTCCACGCCTTGGTCGAATAGTGATCGACGACCAGGATCTCGTCGGGCAGGAACAGCACAAGGTCGCGCTGGCTTTGTTGGCGCTCGAGCTTGTAGTCGACCGGATCGAACTGGAAGGCGAGATCGTAGCCGAAGGCGCCGTAGAGGCCGAGATTGGCGTCTTCCTCCGTCTTGAACAGAGCGGTTATGG
>NZ_RZSX01000366.1:0-5951 GCF_004023105.1 Mesorhizobium sp. M5C.F.Ca.IN.020.32.2.1
TTCCAGCGTGTCGGCGATAAGGTCGTCGCCTTTCTCGCCGACCGGCATGAGGGCTTGGTGCCGCTCATCGTGCGGACCTAGTTTGGCTTTTCGGAACCGACCGCTGCGCTGCGATTAGCGGAACCGATGGCCCGTCTGAACGTTCCGACGCACGGCAGCTTGTCACGATTGGCCGGCTGCGAATTCGAAAAACACACCAACACACCAACATGGCCACTGATCGGCCTGAGAAAAATCGTTATTCCAATGTCGGACTATGGCATAGAGGTACTCTGGGTTCTAATCATTGCAAGCCTTGGCCTTTCCGCTGTTGCCCTGGTGTTCTCGATATCCCACCGACGCCACATACCAGCGGCCGCATCCACCGCAGGCGAGGACGTGATTTCGGAAGCGGCTCGCACAGTGCTGCGGGAGTTTGAAAAGAACGGCCACTCGGCCGATGCAGCGCTGATCACATGGTCGCCCGACACCTTGCGCAAAATCCTGGCCGAGGATCTGCCGGAGACGCAGGTGATCGTGGTATCCAACCGCGAACCCTACATCCACAACGTCAACGATGACGGCGTCGAGCTGTTGGTACCGGCCAGCGGGCTGGTTTCGGCGCTTGAGCCGATCACCCGAGCCTGTGCCGGCACCTGGATCGCCTACGGCGGCGGAACAGCTGACCGTCTCACCGTCGACGAGAACGACCGGGTTGAGGTGCCGCCTGGCAATCCGTCCTACACGCTGCGCAGGGTCTGGCTGACGGAGGAAGAATACCAGGCCTATTATCTGGGCTTCGCCAATGAAGGTCTGTGGCCGCTTTGCCATATCGCCTTCACCCGCCCGATTTTTCGCGCGTCGGATTGGGAGGCCTATGAGGCCGTCAACCGGAAGTTCGCCGATACAGTGGTTGCCGAGGCGCGCAACGAGCGGCCGATTGTGCTGGTCCAGGACTACCACTTCGCGCTCTTGCCGCGCATGATCCGCGAGCGCCTGCCCGAGGCAATCGTCATCACTTTCTGGCATATCCCCTGGCCCAATTCGGAAGTGTACAGCATCTGTCCATGGCGTGAACGGATCCTGGAAGGCTTGCTGGGCAGCTCCATCATCGGCTTCCATACTCAGTTCCACGCCAACAATTTCACCGAAAGCGTCGATCGCTTCCTGGAAAGCCGCATAGAACGGGCGGACGCGGCGATCTCCTATGGCGGGCAAACGACTCTGGTCCACGCTTACCCCATTTCAATAGAATGGCCGGCCGAACTGCTGGCAAGATTGCCGGCTGTCGAGGAATGCCGTACCCGTGTCCGCGAAAGATTCGGGCTGCCTGCGAACGTCAAACTGTGCGTCGGCGTCGAGCGCCTCGACTACACCAAAGGCATTCTCGATCGCTTCCATGCCTTGGACGAATTGTTCACGCGATATCCCGAATGGGTAGGCAAAGTGGTTTTCCTGCAGGTCGCGGCGCCCAGCCGGGGCTCATTGCCGGCCTACCAGCAACTTCATGACGAATGCCTTCGCTATGCCGAAGAGCTAAACCAGCGCTATGGCACCAACGACTACAGTCCTCTCCTGATGGTGGCCGAACATCACTCGCAGGAACAGGTCTACGAGATCTATCGGGCGGCCGACATTTGCATGGTCACCAGCCTGCATGACGGCATGAACCTGGTGGCCAAGGAATTCGTCGCGGCGCGCGACGACGAACAGGGCGTGCTGTTGCTCAGCACCTTTGCCGGCGCTTCGCGCGAACTTCTGGAGGCATTGATCGTCAATCCCTACGATACGGCCATGACGAGCGAAGCGCTGCTGCAGGCGCTGACCATGACGCCGGAGGAACAGCGCGAGCGTATGCGGCCCATGCGCGAGATGGTCCGCGACAATAACGTCTATCGCTGGGCCGGCAGCATGCTTCTGGATGCGGCCCGCCTTCGCAAGCGTGGCGACCTCGACCGGGTGACGGGCAACGGCGAGCGGCCATCGAACAACAATGTCATTTCCATGTTCGAGCGGACAAGAAAGGCAGTGTCGTGACGAGCATGCCGGCCCTTGTCGCGCGTCCTCAACAAAGACCGGTGGACCTGATGATCGTCGACGTGCTGGCAGCATTCCTGCAATCGCCCTAGCAGATCCTGAGCCGCGAGGAGCTGCTCGCCGCCAGCAGGATTCTCGACGAAGAGGTGTTCGACCGCAGTATCGACGTGCAGATATTGCGACTGCGCCGCAAGCTTGAGGTCAACCCGGGCGAGCCGAAGCTCGTTGTCACCGAGCGCGGCGCTGGCTGCGTGTTCCCTGCCTCAGTCGAGGTGCTTTGACGTTGCCGCAGGCACCGCGTTCATGGCGGGGTGCAATATGAACGTTCATCGCCTCAGCGCATGCACGCTATCAATATTTTCGCCGCCCATCGGCAGTGTCATGTCGTCGTCGAGCAAGCGTGTGATTCGGGCGAAGCCCGCAAAAGCCTTCCTTGCTTCTTCTGCCGACATCCGGCCCGCCAGAGCCGCAGAGCAGCAATTCACCGCGCACTGGTAGACTGGCCCACGCCGGCCTATTGGCCATTTACGCAAGAACCCCATCGCTTCGGCTACACTATAAATTTCTTCGGCAGGGCTTTCCTGCCCGCGCGAAATCCGCACAGGCGTAAAGAATTGCAGGCGATCCATCGTTTCCTCCCGGTCGATCGCTACGTGCCTGATCGAACCTTGTTGAACTTACGGCTGACCACTTGGTTCCGGCAAACAGGGCCCGATGCTAAAAAATGAGGCCGGGCCAAGACGAAGTCTCTCATATCGTTCGACCGAAATCGAATCACCAAACGTGACAAGGGTGCGACGAACCGTTGTGCGCCGATAAGCGCGGCTTTCATCGAATGCCTATAGGCCAAAGCCGGCAAACCAAGCGGTTGCCGGTTCCCTCGCGTCGAGGCTCTCTACAGGGAAACGGCGAGTTCCGCCGGAGCCGGGACGGCGAAGGCATGACATAATTGTCCCCTCCTCCCCTAGCTTGTGGGAGAAGGAGAAGCCTACCCGCCGACCATCTCCGCCAATTTGCGCACTGTGTTCCAGTTGCGGGATGTGCCGACACCGAGACGTTTATGGCTTGTCGCCGCAAGCAACCGCGAACTTGGCGTCTCGCGGGAAAAGAAGATCCAGATGTCGCCGCCGACGGCCTGCATTCGCTCATCGTTGCCGACATAGGCCTCCAGCGCCGCGAGGGCCTCAGCGGGAACGGGCTTGCGCATCACGCGCACCGCTACTTGATCCGCCGCGGCAGCCGATTCGGCGGGAAACGGATTGCCGGCCGCAAGCTTCAACCAGTCATCCGCGCGGCGCACGATGATGTCGACGTGGCGGCCGAAGGTCTTTTCGAACGCCGTCTCCAACCGGCGCTCCAGCGCGGCAATTTCTGTCTCTTTCGTCTCGAAGACCAGATTGCCGGTCGCCACCAGCGTGCGCGGGTTGTACAGTCCCAAGCCTTCTGTCATGGCCCTGAGATCGGACATGACGAGACGTCGCCCCTCGCCCAGAACGATGCTGTAAAGCAGAGCGACGTAAGTTTGCATGACGGCCGGTGGCAGCCTAGACCAGCCGCGACTGTTCCACCGCGGCCTCTATGAAGCTGGCAAACAGCGGGTGCGGGTCGAGTGGCCGGCTTTTCAGCTCGGGATGATACTGCACGCCGATGAACCAGGGATGGTCGGGGTATTCGACCGTTTCCGGCAGCACGCCGTCGGGCGACATGCCGGCAAAGACCAGGCCGCAATCCTCGAGCCGCTCCTTGTAGTCGACATTAACCTCATAGCGGTGGCGGTGGCGCTCGGAAATCTGCGTGTCACCGTAGATGTCGGCGATTTTCGAACCCCTGGCGAGGTCAGCCCGATAGGCGCCGAGCCGCATGGTGCCGCCGAGGTCGCCAGTTTCCCTGCGCTTCTCCAGCATGTTGCCTTTCAGCCATTCGGTCATCAGGCCGACGACCGGTTCCTCGGTCGGACCGAATTCGGTCGACGAGGCATGCTCGACGCCGGCCAGCGAGCGCGCTGCTTCGATGCAAGCCATCTGCATGCCGAAGCAGATGCCGAAATATGGCACTTTTCGCTCGCGGGCGAACTTCGCCGCCAGGATCTTGCCTTCAGCGCCGCGCTCGCCAAAGCCGCCGGGGACCAGAATCCCGTGGACCTTTTCCAGCCACGGCGCCGGATCTTCCTTTTCGAAAATCTCGCTCTCAATCCAGTCGAGCTTGACCTTGACGTGGTTGGCGAGGCCCCCATGCGACAGCGCCTCGATCAGCGATTTGTACGCGTCCTTGAGGCCGGTATACTTGCCGACGACGGCGATGGTCACCTCGCCTTCCGGATTGTGAATGCGGTTGGACACCGCTTGCCAGGGCTCCATGCGCGGCTTCGGCGCCGGATCGATGCCGAAAGCGGCCAGCACCTCCGAATCCAGCCCTTCATTGTGATAGGCCATCGGCACGTCATAGATGTGCGGGACGTCGAGTGCCTGAATGACCGCGCTCTCGCGGACATTGCAGAACAGCGACAGTTTGCGGCGCTCTTCCCTGGGGATGGGGCGGTCGGCGCGGACCAGCAGAATGTCGGGCGCAATGCCGATGCCGCGCAATTCCTTGACCGAATGCTGGGTCGGCTTGGTCTTCAATTCGCCCGCCGTTGGAATGTAGGGCATCAGCGTCAGGTGCACGTAGACGGCGTTGTTGCGCGGCAGATCGTTGCCGAGCTGGCGGATCGCCTCCAGGAACGGCATCGCCTCGATGTCGCCGACCGTACCGCCGATCTCGCACAGCACGAAGTCATAGTCGTCATTGCCGTTGAGAATGAAGTTCTTGATCTCGTCGGTGACGTGCGGAATCACTTGCACGGTGGCGCCAAGATAGTCGCCGCGCCGCTCCCGCTCGATGATGTTCTTGTAGATGCGGCCTGTGGTGATGTTGTCCTGCTGGTTGGCCGAGCGGCCGGTGAAGCGCTCATAATGGCCAAGATCGAGATCGGTCTCGGCGCCGTCGTCGGTCACGAAGACTTCGCCATGCTGGTATGGCGACATCGTGCCGGGATCGACATTGAGATAGGGATCGAGCTTCTTTATGCGCGCGCGATAGCCTCGCGCCTGCAAGAGAGCCCCAAGGGCCGCTGCAGCGATGCCTTTTCCGAGTGAGGAAACCACGCCGCCTGTGATGAATACATATCGCGCCATGGGAGTCATCGCTTAACGCGGCCGAATTGATTCCGCCAGAGAAAAAACCGCCGCGAAGGCTTTTTCCCAAGAAGGCGCCCTGGTGATGCTCGAACCAAAACAAAAGGGCCGGCGAGACCGGCCCTTTGGAATAGTCCGTTAAGTCGTCAGATGATGACGACCTTGGTGCCCACTTTCACCCGGCGGTAAAGGTCCATCACGTGCTCGTTGATCATGCGGAAGCAGCCATTGGAGGCGCTCGTTCCGATCGACTGCGGCGCGATGGTGCCGTGAATGCGCAGATGGGTGTCTTTCTTGCCGTCGTAGAGATAGATGGCGCGCGCGCCGAGCGGATTTTCGCCGCCGCCGGGCATGCCGTCCTTGTACCGGCCATAATTCTTCGGTTCACGCTTCTGCATCTCGAGTGTCGGGATCCAGCGCGGCCATTCCTGCTTGTCGCCGACCGCTACCGTGCCCTTGAACTGCAGGCCGTCACGACCGACCGCGATCGCATAACGGCGGGCGGTCCATGAGGATTCGACGAGATAGAGGCGGCGCGCGCTGGTATCGATAACGATGGTGCCGGGACTGTAGCCGGTGAATTCGACCTCTTGCGGCACGAACTCCGGCTTCACCTTGAACTGCTTCTTGGCTTCCTTCCTGGCGAGTGCGGCATCGAGAGCGCGGGTCTCGGGGAGCAGCGACATCGACGAGGACGTGCCGCCGAACAGACCGGCGAACAGCCCGACGCTCTGCGGCTTCTGTCCAACCGGCTCGCTGCGC
>NZ_RZSX01000367.1:0-5940 GCF_004023105.1 Mesorhizobium sp. M5C.F.Ca.IN.020.32.2.1
GGCATAGGGGGGTGTTTCCCCGCCGATGACGGTCCTGCTCCATTCCAACCGGACGCGGGCGCCTCGGTCGAGAACGAACCGGAAGGCATCCTCCTTCTTGTCGAACGTGCTCAGGATCGCGCTGCCGTCCACAACTTGCCAGCCGCGCTGATAGGCGAACCGTACCTTTAGACGTTGGCTCATCCTCGGAACCGCTCGGCAAACCACTCGATCTTGCCGCCGACCTTCATCGGCTTGTGGATCATGAGCCGTTTCGGCAGGTGTTCCGGATGAACTTCCAAGAGCGTGATCTTGATCGACGGCTTGCACCGGTCGCAGCTGAAATTGAGGCTTTGTGATCTCTGCCGCCGCCGAACACCATCATCAGATCGGCCGAGCGATGGTAGCGGACGTTGCCGCAACTGCATTCGGCCTTGACCAGCATGTTGTGCCGGGTCGCCTTTCCAAGGGTGTCGATCGGTTGGTGCGCCATAAGAACAAAAAAGGAACATTTTCCTTGATCGTCAAGACGTACTGTGAAATCTTTCCACCAAAGTGAAACCTGCGGAGCATGCGCTTTGAGCGATGAAATTCGCCTGCCCAGGCCAGAGGTGACCGCGCCCAGACGTCCAGCATCATTTTTGCAAGCATCCCGGGTGGTGCGGCAAGCACGCCGGCTGGGGCTTTGCTAAGCCGAGGCAGACGCCGCACTGGTTCTGTTTCGAGCACCGGAGTGAAGGGGAGCGCTATCTGTGATTATCAAAAAGCCAAGGTGTCACCACGATTACGCGGACCGCGAGATAGATTGCCAGGAGGCGATGGAGCCGGGATTTCAGGCCATTGTCGACTGCATGCTCGATGCCGGATGGACGCGCGGCGAAGTGATGCGCTCGCTGCGCCGCCTGATCGCGGCCGACAACGTGACGCAAAAGGAAAACGCCAAAGTCGAGGCGCAGCTCGCAATTGCACGCGCCATTATGAGAACCGGCCGCCCTATCTAGGTTCGTGATGATCGGCCGCAGGGAGCGTGGCCCCGAGTCATGGAGGCAAGTTTCATGAGCGATGCAACTTCACAGACCGTCTATTTTTATAATCGTCATCCCATCTCATGCGAAATCATCCTTGCGAAACTCCGCGCAAGCCGTGGCCATCTCGACGGCTTGCGCCCTGAAGAGCTGTTTCCCCATGACCAAGATCATTATGGCGGCCTCGCCGCTACAGATGAATTGGCGCGAGGAGCGCAGGTTAGCAATGGATCGCGCGTGGCCGATTTCTGTGCGGGACTTGGCGGCACGGTGCGCTATCTGGCTCACAAATATGGAGCCGACGTCACTGGTATCGAATTGACGCCAGCGCGCGTCTCGGGCGCACAGGAGTTAACCAGACGAGTTGGCCTTCACGGTACTGCGCGGATTGTGGAGGGCAACGTGATGGACGTCCCGCTTCCTGACGCGAGCATGGACGCTGTCGTCAGCCAAGAAGCATTTTGCCACGTTCCTGATGTGAAGAGAGCGGTTGCCGAAGCTTTTCGTATTCTGAGGGCAGATGGCCGATTGGCATTCACAGATTGGATAGCTAATCAGCCGCTTACCGCTGCTGATGCGCAATTGATGTGGGAAGGAATGGCTATTCAGCCTCTTCGGTCAATCCCCGAATACGGCAGTCTGGTCGAAAGCGTTGGCCTTAGAGTAGTCTCGACAAAAGATTTGACGGAAGAATGGGGACCAATTCTGAAGGAACGACTGGCAATGTATCAAATGCTGCGTGAAGAAGCCCGACAGGCTGGCACCCCAATGGGGCACGATGCATTCCACAAGTCCTACATCCGATTTGTTGACCTTATTAACGAGCGCAAGATGGGCGGCGTCAGGATAGTGGCTACGAAGTTGCCGCGTGATTGAGGAACGCCGCGCATTACCGACTCTGCTCGCCCGCGCCGACGAGGTGGAGCGGGCGGACATGCCCCGTTAAATTGATCTAGGCTGATTTATGAGTACACGGCTTAGCTCTCGTCGCCGAAACCCAGCAGTGACGCATGGCGTATGTGGCTGTGTTCGCCACGCAGATGCTTGACGCGCAGCTTCAGCCCGGCTGGACCCATTGGCGTGGCCGGTCGCTTCATGCCCTTTGGCGGTGGCCCGGCGCGTTCCCTAACGCGCTTCCACAGCCGTTCCTTTTGGTATGCCAGATGCCCAGCATCGCCAATGCGAGATTAGCCATAATTGTTTCCCTGTGTCGCTGCAGGAGAATCTTTCTTATCTGGAAAAAGTTCGTCGCTATCAGAGGGCTAAACAAAGTCGCTGGGCGATAAGCGCGCTCGCTGATCTGCACAAGTTCCCTGGAACCTCGCGGGCACGGACCCGTTTTGCTCCATGACCGACGGGAAGGAGCAAACCATGACAAACAAAGACCCCGACATTCGTGAGACCCACGACCTTATCGCCAGCGACATGGTCGTCGGCACCAACGTCTATGACATCCAGGGAAATCACATCGGACAAGTCGAAAGGCTGATCCTTGAGAAGAGAGGCGGCAGGGTATCCTATGCCGTTCTCAGTTTCGGTGGATTTCTTGGAATTGGCGACGACTACTATCCGCTGCCGTGGCAGAAGCTCGATTATGACGAGAGCCTTGGAGGCTTTCGTATCGACATCACGAAGGAGCAAGTCGAAGGCGCTCCGCGCTATACTCGCGACCAGGATTTCGACTGGGATGCTGAGAGTGGCCGCCGCGTTTACGACTACTATGGAATCCGGCCGTATTGGATATAGGCCACGCTGTAGCAGGCCGATGGAGCCGATGGACTAGTGGACCGGCTGATCAGCTCGACTCCATGGGATCGAGCCGGCGCACGATTAGTGGGCCGAGGCCATACGGGTACTCGTTGAGACCAAATTGCTTCATTGCCAACCAAACGATACGGGTAGACGTACCACCATCGGGCCATAGCTGGTCCGTCCGGCGGATTGATTTCAGGCAGTTGAGAGTGAGGCTCTCGTCAATTTACAAACCTCGGCGAGTAGGTATAAGGCGGTCCGCAAAGACTGGGTGAACCACCCCAGAACGGCCACCAAACCAGCCCGCAATCGCGCCAAGGACAAGGGAAACGAATGCCAGAAGCGCGCCGGTCGATACGACCGAAGCAGCGGCATCTGCAGCTTCCGCCGCTTTTTGCTGCGCCTGCTCGACGGCTTGGTGATATTGCTGTTCCATCTGCGTCACCTGTTGCGTGGCTTGTTCGAGCGGAATGCCGCGCGCCGTCGCCAGTGCTTGTGCCGCGTTTTGACGCGCCTCGGCCGCATCCGCCTCGCTGCCCAGGACGAGCGCACGCATTCCGTTAATGGCCGCATTGTTAAGCGCTTCCGGATTTGTTCCGGTCGCGCGCACCTGGGCTTCAATCGCTTGGAGAGGATTGGCCTCGGCGACAATCGGTGCCGCGGTCTGCGCTACAGACTCACCCAAGCCGCCAACGGCACTTGCGATGCCACTGAAAGCGCCTCCAACAATCATGCCGACGGTGCTGGTGAGAAAGTATAAGACCAGCAAGGTTGTGAGTGCCCATGTTGTCAGGCCATGAAACGCGCCCGTGGTCGGGAGTGTCTTGCCCGACATCCGAGCAGCGATGTAGCCGCCGACGAACGCAGCAACAATGCCGGACAGGACGTACCAGATTCCGGCTACAATCGAAAAGGTCGATGCCTCCGGATTGTCCCCGGTCCCGGGATCGAGTGTGGCGATGCCGATACCCGCACCCAGCATGGTCAGCAGGACTTGCGTTACGAGCGCGACGACCACTCCCGCGAAAATGGCGCCCCAACTGACTTTGTTCAGCAAGATCGTGTGAGCGTCGTCACTGGCGGTCGAGTAAGCCAAATTTTCTTCCTGGCCGGAGTTGGAAATTGCGTCGCTCATCATTCTCATCCCTGAATTCGCAGCGAGTTCTTAAAGAACGAGCGCTGCAGTGTTGCCTACACCGTTCCGGGCCGAGTACAGTCGGTCCTCGCTCTTAACGGCAGCGAATAGGCAATGTTCCTTAGGGATTGCAATTAAGGTCGGAGGCAGCCGGAACGCAGCGAATGGGCGGTGGTAGCGGGTGGGGCTTTAGCTGGGAGCCACTCGCCAAAACCCTAAAGTTGCGGACTTTCCCAGCGGCTTTTAATCGCCCAAAGCTTCCGCCCCTTGAGCTGGGGCGCATCGCGTGCGCCGCGTAGCCGATGAATGAGCGTTTCGGCTGGCCGCTGTCTACCCCAGCGGAGAAGAGCCCCGCGCGTCCTGGCGAGCGCTTGTGCAAGCGCTGCGAGGTGCTTTGCTCCGCGACCCTAATTCGAACGCTCGACCGCAAATGTTGGCGCGTCATCTCCCTTGCCTGCCTGGAGAAATTCAACGATGGCAAACAGAAGTTGCTCGGCCAGGATCCTATTCATGGCCAGCTCGATCGTGCCGGTGTCGGTCTCCAGTTCGAGCAATCCGATCAGCGGTTCGGCCGACAGCAGTGTCGTGTCGGCCGCGAGCAGTTTTGTTGAACCCGGATTTGCTGGGCTTGCGTTTCATGGTGGTCAATCCTCTTCCCGGAAGTCCTGCAGCGAGGCATGCCGCAGGTCTTCCTCGCTTCGCAAGTGCTTGACGCGGCCTATCAGCCCCGGCTTGACCCATTGGGTCGCCGGCCGCTTCATCCCCTTCGGCGGCGGCCCGGCGTGCTCCTGGACGCGCTTCCATAGCCGCTCGCGGATCGCCCGGCTCGGATTGATGAAGGCCGATCCGACATACTTGCGCGTGCCGATCTCGCCCATCAGGGCGAATGCCGGCTTCCCGGCCTCGCGCTCAACGCCGAGCAGCTCGAACTCGCCGATGGTGTAGCATTTGGCCTTCAGTCAGTTGGTCGACGGGCCGCTGCGGTACTTGCTGTCCCGGAGTTTGGAGACCATGCCCTCTAGGCCGGCCTGGTCGACCAGGTGAAAAATGGCTTTGGCGTCGCCCGGCAGAGCCTGGCTGAACTGGATTCGGATGTCCGGCGGGATGATGGCAGCGAGGATTTCGCGACGCTCCTCCAGCGCCACGTCGCGCAGATCATGGCCGTTGAGGTGCAAGAGATCGAAGGCGACGAAATAGAGGTCGTGCTGGCGCCGCGTAATCGCCTTGCGCAGTTCCACGTAATCCGACAGCCCCTTGTCGTTGAGGACGATGATCTCGCCGTCGATGATGGCGTTCTCGACGTCGAGCGTCTTGGCGGCCGCGGCGAGATCACGGTTTTTGCAGTCCAGTCCAGCCTGCGCCGGGTGAAGATGCGAACGCCGGCCTCATCGATGATGATCTGTGAACGGTAGCCGTCGAACTTGACCTCATGGATCCAGGCGTCGCCTTCCGGAGGCTTGTCGACCAGGGTTGGCATGAGCGGTTCGATGAACTGCAGCCGGCCATCGCCGGAACCGTTACGCATACTGAAACCCCAACGCCACAGACGAGACTCAAATCCGAAGCGCGGATTCAGTTCCGGAACATTTTAGCAAAAATGAATGTTTAGGGGAAATGACCAAGCTATCCGACCTAGGCCCGCCGATCACCGGAACGCGCCACGGCGACCCGGCCAAGAACGAGGGGGAGCATTTTTACACCTGCCCGATCTGCGGCCAGCCCATCGACATGCGGGATCTCAGGCAAGTGATCTGGCACGACAAGCCAGTGCACGATCGACTGGAAATGGACGCCTAGCCGGCGACAATCAAGTTCTGGACTTGCCGCCTATCCTCTTGTGACCATTGTTTCGGGTCTTCGCCGTGGGCAATCTTGGCGTGAAGCTCGGCGTGCTTCATGACCTCTTCCGCGCTTTCTGCCGTGAAGCTCCCCGGACAGGCTTCCATTCCCGGATAGTCCTTGCACCGATACGTGTACGCCATCGCTGCCTCCATTTTAGGGACACCTAATGGAGCGACCGGGAGCGGTCTTTGTCAACCGGCTCTGTAG
>NZ_RZSX01000368.1:0-5903 GCF_004023105.1 Mesorhizobium sp. M5C.F.Ca.IN.020.32.2.1
GGGGGGAGCCGATGGCGAAGCGGTGGACCTCGTCGCGCAGCCGCTGGACGAAGTAGAGCACCGGATCGCGCACGGGGAGCGAAAACGGTGGCTTGCCCATGACGAAAAAGCGTTCGCGGCCGGCGTCCCGGTCCTGGCCCTTGGCGATGCCGATGGCCTGGACACGGTCCTCGATGCCGAGATCGGCGAGGATCTTGAGCACCGCTGTCATCTGGCCCTGACCGCCGTCGATGAGGATGACGTCTGGCCATGCCGGGAAGCCGCCCGCATCCTCGATATCGTCGCCCTGTTCGGACAGGATGTCATCCGCCGCCTGTTCGCTCGGCGGCACGTCGCCATGTTCCTTCAGCAGTCGGGAAAAACGCCGCTCCATCACCTCGCGCATCATGCCGAAATCGTCTCCCGGCGTGATCTCGGTCGAGCGGATGTTGAATTTCCGGTACTGGTTCTTCACGAAGCCTTCAGGGCCGGCGACAATCATGGCGCCGACGGCGTTGGTGCCCATGATGTGGGAGTTGTCGTAGACCTCGATGCGCACCGGTGTTTTCTTCAGGCCGAAGGTCTCAGCGAAGCCGGTGAGCAGCCGCCCTTGCGTCGAGGTCTCGGCCAGCCGGCGGCCGAGCGCCTCACGGGCATTCTGCAGTGCGTTGTCGGTTAAATTCTTCTTCTCGCCGCGCTGCGGCACCGAGATAGCCACCTTGCGGCCCGCGCGGGTGGAGAGCGCCTCGGCCAGCAACTCCTGGTCCTCGACGCCTTGCGACAACAGGATGGTACGCGGCGTCGGCTTGTCGTCATAGAATTGCGCCAGGAACGAGCCCAGGACCTCGGCCGCGTCCAGCGCCGGATCGGCCTTGGGGAAATAGGCGCGGTTGCCCCAGTTCTGCCCCGTGCGGAAGAAGAACACCTGGATGCAGACCTGGCCGCCTTCCTGGTGGATGGCGAAGACATCGGCCTCGTCGACGGTCTGCGGGTTGATGCCCTGATGGCTCTGCACATGCGACAGCGCCGCCAACCGGTCGCGATAGATGGCGGCGCGCTCGAAATCGAGATTTTCCGAAGCCTGCTGCATGGCAGCGGAGATATCGGTCTTCACCTTCTGACTGCGGCCGGACAAGAACTCCTTCGCCTCGGCGACCAGCTTGGCATAGTCGCCATGCGAGATTTCGCCGGTGCACGGGCCGGCGCAGCGCTTGATCTGGAACAGCAGGCACGGCCGGGTGCGGTTCTCGTAGAAGGAGTTGGTGCAACTCCTGAGCAGGAAGGCGCGCTGCAGCGAATTGATGGTACGGCCGACGGCGCCGGCCGATGCGAAGGGGCCGAAATAGTCGCCCTTGCGCGAACGCGCGCCGCGATGCTTGTAGATGCCGGGCGAGACGTGATCGCCGGTCAGCAGGATGTAGGGGAACGACTTGTCGTCCCGCATCAGCACATTGAATCGCGGCCGCAAGCGCTTGATGAGGTTGGCTTCCAGCAGCAGCGCTTCGATCTCGGTGCGGGTGACGACGAATTCCATTGTCGCGGTCTCGCGCACCATGCGGCCGATGCGGCTGGTGTGGAAACGGCCTTGCGCGTAATTGGTCACCCGTTTCTTCAGGCTGCGCGCCTTGCCGACATAGAGCACGTCGCCTGCGGCATTCATCATGCGGTAGACGCCGGGCGCGTTGGGCAGCCGTTTGACCAGCGTCTGGATGACTTCGGCGCCGACCATGCCCTCGGCATCGCCGGCATGCGGCGTCCAATCGATGACCGTGAAGGCAACGTCAGGACCGCCGGAACCGGGAGCTGACGTTTCGACGATCTCCTCCGCCGCCTCGTCCTCGAGGTCGACATCGGGGGGCAGGTCGTCGGCGGCGCCGCCCCGTTTAGGTTTCTGGTCCATGGGACTCATTCGATAATGCCTGTCACATCCGGCGTCTGCCATGCAAGGTGCTGGCCGCCGTCGAGCGCGATCATCTGGCCGGTGACCGAGCGCGCGCCCCAGAGATAGCGTATGGTGGCGCCGAATTCAGGCAATTCCGGGCCGCGCTTCAGGATCAGGCCGTCGACCTGCGCGGCAAAATCGCTGTCTTCCTGGCGCGCGCTCTTCAGCGTCGGGCCGGGGCCGATGGCGTTGACGCGAATGCGAGGCGCCAGCGCCTGCGCCATCATTTGCGTCTCTGTCCACAATGTCGATTTCGACAGCGCATAGGAGAAATAGCGTGGCGTCGGGCGCCAGACGCGCTGGTCGATCATATTGACGATCAGCGCTTCCTGGCCTTCTGGCAGCGCGCGGGCGAATTCTTGCGCCAAAAGTGCCGGCGCTTTCACATGGACGGCGAAGTGACGGTCCCAGGCAAGCCAGTCGAAGTCCTGAACCGTGTCATCCACGAACAGTGAGGCATTGTTGACCAGCAGTGTAACAGGCCCGAGCGCGGCTTCGGCGCGGCCGATCAGGTCGCCGACCGCGGCCATGTCGGTCAGGTCGGCGGCGACCACAGCGGCACGGCCATCCTGGCCAAAATGGCCGCCGTTGATCCGCGCGGCCAACGCTTCCGCCTCGGCCCGCGAGCGGTTGCAATGGATGGCGACAGCAAAACCGTTCGCGGCAAGATCCTCGACGATGGCCTTGCCGATCCGCTTGCCCCCGCCTGTCACCAGCGCCGTTCCAGCGGCCTTGCTCATCCTGTCAATC
This sequence comes from Mesorhizobium sp. M5C.F.Ca.IN.020.32.2.1, assembly GCF_004023105.1. Lineage (NCBI taxonomy): Bacteria > Pseudomonadati > Pseudomonadota > Alphaproteobacteria > Hyphomicrobiales > Phyllobacteriaceae > Mesorhizobium > Mesorhizobium sp. M5C.F.Ca.IN.020.32.2.1. The sequence goes on from NZ_RZSX01000368.1 coordinate 2,672, forward strand.
CTTAATGGGCTTCGATTTCAGCCCGCCGGCGAAATATGGCCGGCCAAGCGTTAAATGCCGTTCGGACCTTGGGCAGCATTGTGGCAAAGCGGCCGGCTCGGTCTTCGACTGTGGCCGGGACTCGGCTGCCAGACCGCAATATAGGGCGGCTGACTCCTTGCTCCAAGCGGTGTTCAGCATGGCACGGCAAAGCCTCCTGACACCATCTGTTGCGCAGATGCAACGTCAAAGTTCGGCCTCATTCGTGCCGGGTAATGACCCAAGTTCAGGTTCGCTTCAGCCGCATTTTGACACGACATTCGGAACCGTTGAGCGCCAGATCCGTTTTTTCCTCCCGGCGGGTTGAGGGCGCTCGTGAAAGCAAGCCTGTGCCTGTGGCTTAAGGAGTAAAGAACAATGCAAGCCAATCTTAAATTTGCGCGACCGCTGGCGGTGGCGCTCGGGCTCTTCGCCCTCGGCGGAACCGCCTATGCTGCTGACGTCATCGCGGAAGAGCCGCCGGCCCCCGCTCCGATCGCCGAACTTCCGGTCGCTTCCTGGGCCGGTCCCTATGCCGGTGTGAGCGTCGGCTACGGCTTCAGCGGTCACGCCGATGCCGAGGGTATCGGCACAGACGTCGACACCGATGGTTTTGTCGGCGGCGTCTTCGGCGGCTATCAGTGGCAGGCGGAGAACTTCGTCTACGGTGCTGAAGCCGATATCGGCTATAGCGGCATCGAGGGCGACGATGGCGGCGTCGAGGCCAAGGGCGGCTTCGAAGGCTCGCTGCGTGCCCGCCTCGGCTACGCCGTTACCCCGGAAATCCTGCTCTACGGCACCGCCGGTGGCGCGCTCAAGAACCAGGAAATCGAAGCCGCTGGCTCCAGCGACGAAAACACGATGCTCGGCTGGACGGCCGGCGTCGGTACCGACATCAAGATCACCGACAATGTGTTCGGCCGTGTCGAGTATCGCTACACCGACTTCGGCGACAAGGACTTCGACGGTATCGGCAAGGTCAAGTCGACCGACAACCGCGTCACTTTCGGCGTCGGTATGAAATTCTAAATACGTCCAAGCCACGACACGAAAAAGCCGGGCCTCGTGCCCGGCTTTTTTTGTGATCGCCTTCTCTAGAGCGGGATGCATTCAGATTGAAGCCGCATTTCTACGACGCCAAGTGATTCCACGTGGCTGCAAAAATGCTCTAGCTGGGTGCCAGCCAGCTCACGCCGGGACGCAGGGTTTCAGCTCCGGAAACTTCTCGTCGAAGCGTGCTGCCCAGCGGACCAGCCGGTTGCGGCCCTTTTCCCATTTTCCGGCAAAGCGCAGCGAGAGATAGCCAAGGCAGGCGCGCAGCGCCAGCTGGCCGGCGGTGATCTTCTTCGGCAGCTTTGGCGGATTGGCGTTGAGCAGATCGAGCGCACCGGTTATCTTCGCCCACTGGCGGTCGAGCCAAGGCTGGTAGACCATGTCTTCGGGGCGCGTGCGCCGCTCATAAACCATCGACAGCGCGCAGTCGCAGATGCCGTCGGCCAGCGCCTCCAGCACTTCTGCCTCGAGGCGCTTGTCGGGATTGCGCGGGAACAGCGCGTTCTTCGACATGCGGTTGAGATGCTGGGTAATGGCGCGGCTGTCGTGAATCGAGCGGCCGTCGTCGAGCACCAGCACCGGGATCTTGCCGAGCGGATTGGCGTCGATCAGCTCGGCCGGCTTGTCTTCGGTTTTTATCGGCACGAGATCGACTGCGATGCCGGCATAACGCGCGGCCATGCGCACCTTGGAACTGTAGGGTGAGGTGGAGGCGTAGAGCAGTCTGGGCATGATCGGGTTCCTGGTTGCCGGCTACAGCGCCGCGTATCCTATTGGACGCGCAAAGGACGCCGTAGCGCTTTGATTTTTGTGCACTGTTGACTGGACATGCCGGCATGATCAACAGCCACAGGCGGAAAAACCGGGCGCCACGGAGAACGACGTCCTCCTCCGCGATCTTAGGCAATGAGCGGTACGGCAGTTGCAGCCCAAGAGGATCTGAACAGGTCAAACAGATCCGAACCTAGCCAACCCGGTCTTGCACCGAGAATTTCTCTCAGGGCACAGAGAAATGCCCCACCGGACTTCGCCGTACAGCGAAGTCCTGGGAGTTGCGAAAAGCTGTCTTCCCTCCGCCTCTATTCTTGCCCGAGCACTGACCCTGCGAGCGAGGCACCTGTCCGGCACCCGCCCTCAACGGTCTTCAGCACTGTCCTCCGCGAGCTAAGAAACGCGATTACTTCTTGGCTTTCGCCTTCGCGGGCGCTGCTTTCGCCTTCGGCTTGGCCGCCGGCGCTGCTTTCTTCACTGCCACCGAAGACTTCGCTGCAGCCGCTTTCTTTGCCGGCGCAGCCTTCTTGGCCGGCGCAGCCTTGGCAGGTGCTGCTTTCTTCGCTGCCGGCTTCGCCGCGGCCTTTGCAGCCGGCTTCTTGGCTGGTGCTGCTTTGGCCTTGGCTGGTGCTGCTTTCTTCACTGCCGGCTTTGCCGCGGCTTTCGCGGCCGGCTTCTTGGCCGGCGCTGCTTTTGCCTTGGCCTCGGCGGCCTTCGGCTTGGCAGCAGGTGCTGCTTTCTTCACAGCTGCTGCGGCCTTTTCCGCCACAGCTTTTACTGGTGCTTTCTTTGCCGGTGCCTTCTTTGCCGGAGACTTGGATGCCGGCGCTTTGGATGACTGTTTAGCCATATCATGCCCCTTCGTTGTGCCGACGGCCGTTAATGACCCGGCGCGTAATGCATATCTGACTCGCGCTTGTCTAGCCAGCGAAGCATTAGCATGATTTTTTCAGTTTAAATTTTGATTACCGGCGACACACGCTCGTCCTGATTTCGCAAAATGTCGCTGCTGCTCTTCGAGCTTGCCGAGGGTTTGCGACAGACATTCTGCGCGCTTAACCGGAACCAATCGCACTACAAAGTGCTGAAGGTTAGCAAGCGTTTTGCTCGTCGATCATCGGCCGGCAACATCATGATGGGCTGCTTCATCGATCTCATCGTCTTGTCCAACGAGACGATCTACACAAGCTACAAAAGCAAAGCCCGGCTCGTTCCGCGCCATGACCTTGTCTGGGGCTTGAGAATGCAACCTTTTTGCTAGTTGACAGATTACTCGATCTGACAGAGTATTCTGGTATGCAGGGAAGCGTAATGTCATTCGCGCAAAGATCTAGCGGCGCTGTCCCAGAGCAGTGAGACTGAACGCCTGACCACCATAGCAGGCCCAATG
>NZ_RZSX01000369.1:0-5894 GCF_004023105.1 Mesorhizobium sp. M5C.F.Ca.IN.020.32.2.1
ATCCCCGCACTGCTCAAGGACCTGCTCCATGAGCCATCGGCCACCTCCCTGCGCCTGTGCGCGGGGCGTCGTGATCACAAGACCAATGGTGGCAAAATCGTCCCCGTGGGGAAACCACATCGCGCTTCCGAAGACGCGCCCAATTCCGTCAACGGCGACGATGCCGTGGCCGGCGCGGCGCAACAAATCCCAGTCCTTGGGGCGATGCGGCCAGCGGACAGAAATCGATAGTGCATGCAGCAGCTCAACGTCGACATCATTGATGTCCCGCGCGACCAGTTCAAAGGATTTCAGGCGCACTGATCTCTGCATCTCAGTCGATCGGCTCCTTTAACCAATGCCCAGCGTCGCAAGCATGTGGTGTTTCCGTCGTCGACGCCATGTCGCGACAGGCCTCATTTGCCGCAGCTTTACACGGGAAAGCCAGCAGGTTTCGCTGCTTCGAGGCGTTTTTTCGCAATCTTCAGCCAAAGCACGACGCGATTCGGCAGGGAACACTGCTGCGCAGGGATAGGCTGATGGCACCCGGTGATAGTGTGCAAGCAGAGCGGACTGCCATGAATGTGGAAGAAATCCTCGCAACCCTGATTGCTTTTCCCTCCGTTGTGGGCACGCCAAACGGCGAGATCGTCGATTGGATCCGCGACTACTGTCAGGCAGCGGGAGCCGAGGTGACGGTTCTTCCTGGTCCCGAGGGCGACCGGTCCAACCTGTTCGTCACGGTCGGCCCGCGCGCCGGTCGGGGCTACATCATCTCCGGACATATGGATGTCGTGCCGGCCGGCGAGCCGGAATGGAACTCGGATCCGTTCGTCCTGCGTCGCGAGGGCGGCAGGCTTTACGGCCGTGGCACCACCGACATGAAGGGCTTTCTCGCCTGCGCATTGGCCGCGCTCCCAGGACTTGCGGCAATGAACCTGCGGCAGCCAGTTCATTTCGCATTCTCCTACGATGAAGAGGCGGGGTGCCGTGGTGTGCCGCATCTCTTGGCTGCGTTGCCGTGCCTATGCGAGAGGCCGCTTGGCGCGATTGTCGGCGAGCCGAGCCGGATGCAGCCGGTGCGGGCGCACAAGGGGAAGGCCGCCGCGCGGCTCGAGGTGATCGGGCGATCCGGCCATTCGTCACGCCCCGATCTCGGCCTCAATGCCGTGCACGCCATGGCGGGCGTCATCTCGCACGCCGTGGCCTACGGCCAATCGCTCGCCGGCGGGCCGCTCGATCAAAATTTCGAGCCCCCATATTCATCCTTGCAAGTGGGCGTGATCGCCGGTGGACAGGCGGTCAACATCATCGCTGGCCACTGCACAGCCGATATCGAAGTGCGTGCCGTGCCGGGCGTTTCTCCAGCCTCCCTGCTCGAGCCGGTCAAAGCCCGGCTTTTCGATCTGCGCGACGGCGGCTTCGAGGTAATTTGGCACGAGTTGAGTTCCTATCCCGCCCTTGCGCCGGCGGATGGGAGCAAGCTGGCGGCCGTTCTGACAGAGCTGACGGGGCAGGAGCCGCTCACGGCGGTCAGCTACGGCACGGAGGGCGGGCTTTATCAGCAGGCCGGTATCGATGCGATCATTTGCGGCCCCGGCGAAATATCCCGCGCGCATCGCCCCAATGAATACATCGAGATCGGTGAGCTTGCTGCCTGCCAGAGCATGATCGACGATCTCGGCGCGCTTCTCGCGGCCTGAGGGAAGGGCGGGTTCCATGGCATTTCTTTTCAATTCCGATGCGGCGCGTGCTGCGGTGTTCCGCGAGGTCTTCGCGCGCGAACTCCCGGATCTGGAATTCTTCCATTCCGGCGAGGAGATGGACCCGGACAGGGTGCGCTACCTCATCACCTGGACGGTGCCGGACGAGATCTCACGCTACCGCAATCTGGAAGTGCTGTTTTCGATCGGAGCCGGCGTCGACCAGTTCAAGCAGGACGTGGTGCCGGGCCATGTGAAGCTTGTGCGCATGGTCGAGGATGGCATCATCCGCATGATGCAGGAATACGTCGCGCTTGGCGTGTTGGCGCTCCACCGGGAGATGCCCGCCTATCTCGAGCAGCAGAAAAGGTGCCTCTGGCAACCGATTGCCGCTCGACAGACGGCCGAGCGCCGGGTCGGTTTTCTTGGTCTTGGCATGCTGGCGCAGGCGGCAATCGAGCGCCTGAAGCCATTCCAGTTTCCGCTTGCCGGGTGGAGCCGCCGCGAAAAGCGGATAGAGGGCGTCACCTGTTTTCACGGTGCCGATCAGTTGCCCGGCTTTCTGAAGCAGACGGATATTCTCGTCTGCCTGCTACCGCTGACGCAGGAAACCAGCGGCATTCTCGATGCAAAGCTCTTCTCCTTGCTACCAGCTGGGGCGCGGCTGCTGCATGTCGGCAGGGGTCCGCAACTCGACCAGGCCGCGCTGATCGACGCGCTCGACACCGGTCACGTAGCTGCGGCGATGCTTGATGTCACCGATCCAGAACCGCTTCCGGAAGACCACCCGCTGTGGTCGCATCCGAAGGTGATGATAACGCCGCACATTGCCTCGGTGACACAACCGCATACGGCGGCGCAAGCCGCCGTGGACAACGTCCGGCGCCACCGCGCCGGCGAAGAACTGATCGGCCTCGTCGATCGGAGACTCGGCTATTAACCAGGAAACCCAACATGTCACTGCTGACCACGATCGACACAAATCCCGCCTTCACGCCCAAGGAGGCATTGCCGCTGCCGGAGCGGCTCATTTCCGGCACTCCATCCTTCAAGACCTGGGCGCAGGATGCCTCGAAAGGCGAGAAGGTTCTGACTGGCGTCTGGGAGGCGACCCCCGGCGAGACGCATTCGATCAAGGGCACCACCTACGAGTTCTGCCATATCATTTCGGGTCGCGTCGAAATCGAGGAGAAGGGCGGTGAGACCAGGACTTACCGCGCCGGCGACAGTTTCGTGATGAAGCCCGGTTTCGTCGGCGTCTGGCGCACGATCGAGACCGTGCGCAAGATCTATGTCTGCGTCTACGACTGAGCTCAGTACTTAAGGGCCGGCCGAACAGCGCGCGCGGCGGTTCCAGAACAATCGACTTTCCAAGTTCGGCCCGACGCGATTCGACGCTGTCGGGCCGCTCATCCTCGACGAAAAATGCGGCGCGCGGTCCGCTATGGTTCCGCTAGTGCGAATGAGGACCTCGATCAATGAAGACCTATGACATAGCGCTCATCCCCGGCGACGGCATCGGCAAGGACGTGACCGGGGCGGCATGGCAGGTGATGCAGGCGGCGGCCAAACGGGGCGGTTTCGCCCTTGACGGCACACGCTTCCCATGGTCGTGCGCCTACTACCTGGAAACCGGCGCAATGATGCCGCCAGATGGCATTGAGACCCTTCGAAAATTTGATGCGATCTATCTCGGCGCTGTCGGCTGGCCCGTAGAAGTGCCCGACTCAGTATCGCTTCACGGACTGCTCCTGCCGATCCGGAAAGGGTTCACGCAGTACGCCAACATACGGCCGCACAGGCTGTTGCCGGGCGTTCAGGGCCCCCTCCGCTCCGATGGATTCGACATCCTGTGCATCCGCGAGAATACGGAAGGCGAATATTCCGGCGCCGGTGGACGCGTTCATTCCGGCACAGCCAATGAGGTCGCGATTGAGACAGCAATCTTCACGCGCGCGGGTGTCGAACGGATCATGCGTTTCGGTTTCGAACAAGCACTGGCGCGCCGCAAGAAGCTCGCATCCGTCACCAAATCCAACGCACAGAAACATTCCATGGTTTTCTGGGATGAGGTCACCCGCGAGGTGGCGAAGGACTATGCCGATGTCGAAGTCTCGCACTACCACATCGACGCCATTGCCGCCCGCATGGTGCTGGCGCCGGAAAGCCTCGACGTGATCGTCGCCTCGAACCTGTTTGGCGACATCCTCACGGATATTGGAGCGGCCATTCAGGGCGGGCTGGGTTACGCCGCCTCTGCCAATATCAATCCCGATCGCAGCGCGCCTTCCATGTTCGAGCCGGTCCATGGTTCGGCGCCCGACATCGCGCATCTCGGCGTCGCCAATCCGATCGCCGCGATCTGGTCCGGGGCGATGATGCTCGAGCATCTGGGCGAGGGGCATGCTGCGGCAGAAGTGATGTCGGCAATCGAGTCTGTAACCGCGCAGGGCATAGGCACGATCGCAGGCAAGGACCGGACTGAAACAATCACGCAAGCCGTGCTTGCAGCATTGAGCTGAAAGGGCAGAGGAAAGACCATGAATGCGATAACGAAGATTGGCGCGTTTGACGATGCGGACCTGTTCCGCCAGCAAGCATTGATTGGCGGTGTGTGGCGGGAGGCGGATAAAAAGGTCGTCGTCGAGGTGACCAATCCTGCCACCCTGAATGTTCTTGGCAGCGTTCCCGACATGGGCGGCGACGAGACCAGGGCCGCGATCACTGCTGCGGCCGAGGCATTCAAAAGCTGGAAGAAGACGACCCAAACCGAGCGTGCCGGACTGCTGGAGCGCTGGCACGACCTCATTCGCCAGCACGAACAGGATTTGGCGCTTCTGCTGACGCTGGAACAGGGTAAGCCGCTTGCCGAGGCGTCGGCGGAAATCCGCTACGGCGCATCCTTTGTAAAATGGTTTGCGGAGGAGGCGCGCCGGATCGGTGGCTCGACCATTCCGTCACCCACCGCCGATCGCCGCATTCTGGTTCTCAAGGAAGCAGTCGGCGTCTGCGCCGTCATCACGCCGTGGAATTTCCCCAATGCGATGATCACGCGCAAAGTAGCTCCAGCGCTGGCCGCAGGTTGTACGGTTGTCATCAAGCCGTCGGAGTTCACACCCTTTTCGGCGCTCGCGCTCGGCGTCCTGGCGGAGCGGGCGGGCATCCCGGCAGGCGTTATCAACATCGTGACCGGCATGCCGGGAGAGATCGGCAAAGAGCTGATGGCCAACGAGACGGTGCGCAAGATCTCGTTCACCGGTTCGACCCGCGTCGGTGCGCTGCTCATGCGTGGCGCGGCCGATAGCATCAAGCGGCTGAGCCTGGAGCTTGGCGGCAACGCGCCCTTTATCGTCTTTGACGACGCCGATCTGGATAACGCAGTTGAAGGGGTGATCGTATCCAAGTTCCGCAATGGCGGTCAAACCTGCGTCTGCGCGAACCGAATTCTCGTCCAGGAAGGCGTTTACGACGCTTTCGCCGAAAAGCTGAGCCGGCGCGTCACGTGGATGAAGGTTGGCGCGGGGACCGACGAAGGCACTGAGATCGGCCCGATGATCAATGCGGTCGCGATCGACAAGATCGAGCGTCACATCGCGGATGCGAAGACGAAAGGTGCGCAGATCCTCGCCCAAAGCGAGGCAGTGCCCGACGGCAGGCAATATGCACGGCCTGTCGTCCTGGGGGAGGCTACTACCGAGATGCTCCTGGCATCGGAAGAGACATTCGGTCCGGTGGCGCCGCTTTTTCGCTTCGAGACGGAGGAAGAGGCCATCACGATCGCTAACGGTACGCCGTTCGGCCTTGCCGCCTACTTCTACACCGACGACCTCAAGCGGTCATGGCGTGTTGCCGAGGCGCTGGAGTTCGGCATGGTCGGGCTCAATACCGGCCTGATCTCGACCGAGGTTGCACCTTTCGGCGGTGTCAAGCAGTCAGGCGTGGGGCGGGAAGGATCGCAGCTCGGCATCGAGGAATATCTCGAGGTCAAGACGCTCCATGTCGGCGGGTTGAACTAGAGGCTTTTCCAGAAGTCGCAACAGCGAACTAAAGCGCGTCGCATTCGACCGGCCTCACGCGACGCGCTTTAGTTGTTGTTTATGCTGTCGTTATCGCAAACCGCTGCACACCTGGGGTCAGGTCCTGGCTCAGGCCGGGGGGCATCGCTTTGCGCGACATGCTTTGGACCACAGTGCCTTTCAGCGGCCGATTTTC